>JAPDPR010000007.1 GCA_034506335.1 candidate division KSB1 bacterium | reverse complement strand
CGACCATGCCGGGCAATTTTTCCTTTGGCTTTTTCTTCACAGTTGGCTATCTTTACTCATCGGATGCGGAACGAAGAGAGGTCAGACCGCAGGGCGGGTCGGATGTCCGATGGTATGGAGGATTCTGCGAAATCATAGTGTCCACCCGATTCCCCAGGCGGACTCGCTTGTCTAACTCTTGTATGGACCATGTGAAGCGATGAAGGTAGATAGATGCGGGCGATTGAGGTTTCGGAGGGTAAAGGCGGCATGCAAAAGTACGGTGCATTCTCCGAGGATCGGAAGGAATTTGTCATCACGCGGCCGGATACCCCCAGACCGTGGGTGAACTACATATCCAATGGGCGCTACACTGGACTGGTGTCGCATACAGGAGGGGGCTTTAGTTTTTGCCCTTCGCCAAGGGATGATCGCATCACGCGTTGGCGTTACAACAGCCTGCCCATCGACCGACCCGGGCGCTATCTCTACGTGCGCGATCGAAAGACGGGGAAGTACTGGTCGCCCACTTGGCAGCCGACAATGAGCAATCTGGAAAGCTTTCGCTGCCACCACGGGGTGTACTACACGCGCATTGTGTCAGCGTGTCAGGGTATCGAGTCTCAGCTCCTCTATTTTGTGCCTCCAGATGACGATCTGGAAGTATGGCACGTAGTGCTCCGCAACAGTCAGAAGACGGCAAGAGAATTGGACCTCTTCGCGTATGTCGAGCTTTGCCTTGGCCACGCTTTGGTTGATTTGATTAACCAGCCCAACGACCAACATTTCAACGAGGTGCATTTCGACAGGCAAGCACAGATTCTTTACGCAACCAAGCGGTATTGGGTGCGCTACGGCGGCCCCACCGTGAAGCAGACCAACGCGGAGTGGGATAAGGTTGTTTTTTTTGCCTCTTCCTTACCCGTCATTGGCTGGGACGGGAGCAAGGACCTGTTCATCGGTCGTTGGCGCTCAGAGGCCGATCCTGAGGCCGTGGAACGCGGTCTATGCAACAATTCGGAGATCACCTCCGGCGATGCAGTGGCCGCACTGCACACCCAGTTGATGCTTGAAGGCGACGAGGAACGGGAGTTCGTGGTACTGTTGGGTGTGGTCCCCAAGCAGGATTACTTGCGCGCAGGTGCCGCCCTGGTGCACAAATACCGTGACGTGAAAGTGGTAAAGGCCGAGTTTCAGCGGGTGATTGAGGAGTGGCAGGACTATCTGAGCGCTGTCCAAGTCTTTACCCCGGATGATGACCTCAACACTATGGTGAACGTTTGGAACCAGTACCAAACTTCCGTGACTTTCCGTTTCTCGCGGGATGCCTCTTACTATCACGGCGGGTTGCTGTTTGGGAGGGGGTTCAGGGATTCGTGCCAGGACACGCTGGGTCCGGTCATTGCCCGACCGGCGTGGGTGCGCGAGCGGCTCCTGGAGATGTGTCGCGCTCAGTTCGCCGATGGGAGTGCCTTTCACTTGATCTTCCCCGGCACAGGCACGGGCGAGCGGACCGGCCATGCGGATACACCCCTGTGGCTGCCCTTCGCCGTGGCGCAGTACCTCAAGGAGACTGCTGACTTTACCCTGCTGGATGTGGCCGTGCCTTTTGCCGACCAAAGCTCTGCCTCGGTTCTGCGACACGCGCTCCTGGCAGTGGACTATGTGCTGTCCAACCTTTCGCCTCGGGGCTTGGCCAAATTCGGCCCCGGTGACTGGAACGACACTCTCGACTATTTGGGCCGCGCGGGGAAAGGGGAGAGTGTGTGGGTGAGTATGTTCTTGGCTTACGTCCTCAAAGAGATTGTGGAACTGCTGCGATTTGTTGGCAGGAGAGAAGATGCTTTGGGCTACGAGCAGGCTTACGAACGACTTTGTGAAGCTATCAACCAACACTGCTGGGACGGGGAGTGGTATATTCGGGGCACGAACGACTGGGGCGAGGTGATAGGCTCAGCACGAAACCGAGAAGGCCGCATCTTCCTGAACACCCAGTCTTGGGCAGTGATTAGCGGCGTTGCGCCGAGGGAGCGCGCCCTGCAGTGCATGGAGGCCGTACGCGTGCATTTGGACACCCCAAAGGGGCCGAAGATTTTGCACCCCCCCTATCGAACGATTGACCCGCACATAGGGCTTGCCACGCGCTGCGTGGCGGGAAAAAAGGAAAACGGTAGCGTTTTCAATCACACGGTGAGCTGGGCGATACTGGCCGAATGCATTCTCGGCAGGGCAGAGCGTGCCTTTGACCTCTACAAACGCGCTTTGCCCATGAACCCGGTGGTGGATATCGATCGCTACGAGATAGAGCCGTATGTCTACGCGGAGTATGTGACCAGCCCCGATCATCCCACCTATGGTCAGGCAAGTCATTCCTGGCTTACGGGGTCCTCGGCCTGGATGCTTCGCGACGTGCTCGACTATATCCTCGGCGTGCGGCCCACGTATCAGGGTCTGCTCATTGACCCTTGCGTCCCTGCTGGATGGGCCAGTTTTCGGGTGCAGAGGAGGTTCCGCGGCTATCTGCTTGACGTCGAGGTGCTCAACCCCGACCACGTGAACAGCGGAGTACTCGAGGTGGAGGTTGCAGGGAAGCCTCTGAGTGGGAATCTCATCGATTTTGGCCACGAGCAGGTAGTGGAGATGCTTTGCCAAAAGGAGCGGGTGCCGGTGCGCGTGAGGCTCGGCCATCTGCCAGCGGGGGACCGACGCAGACAATGAGCGCAGCATGACGAGGGAGAGCTTTCTTTCTGCCATCCGTGGGGGCCTCATCGTCTCCTGCCAGGCCGACCCCGGAGACCCGCTGGATGAGCCTGCCATGATGGCGGCAATGGCAAAAGCAGCTGCTGCCGGAGGCGCGGCTGCCATTCGTGCTGAGGGGCCGGCAAACATTCGCGCGATCAAGGCAGCCGTAGAGTTGCCGGTGATAGGCCTGCGCAAGAGACGGTATCCCGATTCGCGGGTTTACATCACCCCTACGCTCGAGGATGCTCTTGAGGTGGCTCACGCGGGTGCCGATGTGATCGCCCTCGACGCGACCGCGCGCGTCAGGCCCAGGGGGCAGCCCCTATCGCACATTGTGGCGGAACTCAAGGCGAGGGGCGCTGTGCTAATGGCCGATGTGTCGTCGCTGGAGGAAGGCCTTGCCGCTGCGGCCCTCGGGTTCGACATCGTGGGCACCACGTTGTCAGGGTACACGAATGAGACGGCAGCACCCGATTTGCCCGATCTGGAGTTGGTAGCGGCTCTGCGCGAGCGGCTTCCCGCGGACATACCGGTAATTGCAGAGGGCAGAATCTGGAGCCCGGAACAGGCTGTGCATGCGCTCGCTTGCGGGGCGTTTGCCGTCGTCGTGGGCACGGCGATCACTCGACCTGCGGCCATAACAAGGCGCATTGCCCAGGCGCTGGCTCGGCACCAGGCGCGTCTGCGCGCCATGGCAGTAGGCATCGACCTGGGTGGGACGCGGACGTTGGTGGGGATCGCAGGCCTTACAGGCCCTCTGCACCACGAACGTATGTTCTCCACACCTTGGAAATCAGGGACGAGCGCTGTGGTCAAGGCGCTGGCCAATGCCGTGCGCGAGGTGCTCCAGGCTGCAGGTGTGTGCCCCTGCGTCGTGGGGCTTGCAGCCAGCGGACGAGTGGACGCGGAGCAGGGAGCAGTCGTGGGAGGCGTGCCATTGGCGCCCGACTACGTTGGATACCCCCTGGGCCGGGAGCTGAGTCGCGAGGTCGGCCTGCCCGTCCATGTTGAGAATGACACCAACGCAGCGGCCTATGCCGAATACCAGCTTTTGCCCGCGCCGCGACCCTCTCGCTTTGCCATGGTCACCATCGGCACCGGCGTGGGGGGTGGAATAGTCATCGAAGGCCGTTTGCTGCGCGGGGTCAATGCTGCCGAAATTGGCCATGTGGGGGTGCGATACGGCGGCCGAAGATGCCGTTGCGGTGCTCGTGGCTGCCTGGAGGCCTATGTCTCCAGAAGGCTGTTGGCGCAGCAAGCCGTACGTCTGGCGCGAAACGGCATCATCACGATTCCGAGGGACAAAGAACCTTCTGCTGAGGACCTGCTTGATCTGCTGCGCGCACAAGAACCGCATGTTGTTGCCCTGTTCGAAGAACAACTGGACTATTTAGCCTA
The DNA here is from genome assembly GCA_034506335.1 of candidate division KSB1 bacterium. Classification (NCBI taxonomy): domain Bacteria; kingdom Pseudomonadati; species Candidatus Zhuqueibacterota bacterium. The sequence goes on along the minus strand of JAPDPR010000007.1, from coordinate 93,525 downwards.
TGGGCTCACCAGTCTGATCAATACCATCGACCCGCAGATGATCGTGATTGGTGGAGAGCTTTCTGCGACGGGCGAATACCTATTGGAGAGGTTGCGCGCACGTATTGGGGACTGCCCGCCCCTTAGCTGTGCCCGCCTTGGCAACCGCGCTGGTGCCGTGGGAGCCGCCCAACTTGCACTGCTGCGTTTTGTATGAGAATTCGTTTGGTCATCCAATGCGGCAAGAGAATCGTGGGGTGAGTAATAGTGGTGAAGGCGGGTGTCAGGCCCTCCTTCGGGTTGACGCGAGGCGATCAGGCCGTCTGCAGTCTCAAGAATGAGGACGGTCAGGCCTGGCACGGCGCGATCAGACTGGGCTGATGTCCATGGCTCCACGTATCGCCTCAGCTTCCAGAACGTGGTACACGGCGAAAATCCCCCAGGCCATGGTGCTCGGATGTTGGAAGGTCTTACCGTAAACTTCTTGGGAGTTTAGGGGACTCCACTGGTTGCTTGGGGGAGAAAGGCGCTGTATCCTACTTCGCGAGTAGTATCTTCGCTATCCCGCCACCGTTTACCGTTCGCACCCGGCAGAAGTAGAGACCGGATGGCAGATCGTCCATGCGCACGCGGAGCGTGTGTTGGCCCGATGGCAAATACGCTGGCGGCATTTCGAGGACGCACCTTCCCAGAAGGTCGTACACCTTGACATCCGTCTCCGAGGCCTGATGTAGCAGGAGGAAAAGCGTTGCCGACTCGTGCACTGGATTGGGATAGGCGCGAAGGTGCAGCGCACGGGGAGGAGCACTGGCCTGCGGAGAGGAAGAAGAAACAGCTGTGAACACGGCCTCTGGCGAACGCGTGCGGTCGACCATGATCATCGTTGCATCGGCAACCAAGATGTCACCGGGCAGGACATCGTGGTTGTCGATCTTCACCACGGTGTGCCGCCCTGCACTCAAGTAAGCTGAAGATAGTCTCCGCCAGCCCGCGTTTAGGTAACCACGCTGGGAAAGAAGGTGGGTCGAGGTGTCGTGTGCGGAGTAGACCGTGAATCGCGCCCTGTCGGTAGTCAAGGTACCGGTGATAATGAAAGCAAAGACATGGTACCAGGCACTCACCGGCACATCGAATTCGTATTCCACGGCAGCGTAGGAGGTGTCCCTATGAAAAAGCGCTTTGCCACGGAATCCGGGTGCACTGGTCGGCTCCCATGTCCCGATACGTGTAGCGGTTGTGCCGTCTTCGTGCACAATGAGCGCAGGAGGACGCCAAACGCCCTCCTCGCCACGTGGCGGCTGCGCAGCATCGCAATAGACGGTTGACCTCAGTGTATCGGCAAGCAGCCCATTGCTTTGCCTTAGTCCCTCATAGAAAAAGAGCGCTTCTCCACGCACACCCGCTGCCCGATTCGCCTTGATGGCTTGCAGCAAGTATCCGGGGGTGATCAGATAGTTTTCTCCCCGCAGATAGATCAGGATCCCAGAGAAAAAGCGATCTCTCATTGCCGCAGGCACGTAGCTGAGAGCGCTGTTCAGCTCATACAGGTAATCAGCAAAAGTGTAGCGGTATAGCTGGGGAATGACATTGTCGATGATGCCGGTGTTGAGCCATGTGGGCGGGTCCTGCAGGTATTCCTGGTACGCCCATGGGTACGCACTAGGGCTTGAAGAGACAATAAGATGCAGGCCCCGGCGTTTTACCGAGTCGCGCACGGCACGGTAGAATTCCGTCAGCTTTTGCGCCCGCCACCGCATCCATTCTGGTTCGCGACAGTTCGAGGGCGGGGCGCTCCCTCCGTGCTCCTGTGCATACAACTGGGCAGTGACCCTGTCATATCCTCCTTCAACTGGCATGGCGGGGATTCGGTCAGAAAACTCGACCCCGTCTACATCGTAGCGGTCTACAATTTCGGTTACTAAGGAGAGAAGCAGAGCCTGCACTTCAGGGTTGATGCCCGACATCCAGTCGAAGCCGTTTTTCACTACCAGCGCCCCGGTGTTGTCTCGCAGGGCCCATTCTGGGAACGCGCGCAGGATGTACCCCCCGGCCTGAGAGTAGGAGCAGGAAAAGCCCATCTCGAACCACGGGTAGACCTCCATACCGTTTCGATGAGCCTCAATCACCACCCGCTCCAAGGGATCACGGCCTGGCGAAAAGAGCGGATACATGGGCCTGCCAAAGACCCTCTCCATGACTCGACTGGGATAAAGCGTATAGACGCCATCCACCCCATGTCCATTCCACACTACGGGCAGGACTGCGTTGAAACCGTGGGTGGCCAGAAAGTCCATGGCGCGGGCAATCTCCGCATCGTCAAACAGCACGTAGCTATCCACATTGGTGAGCTTGACTGCCCGCAATTCCCGCAACGTTTGGGTGGCGGCAATCAGTGGAAGCAGAAGCACCAACAAACAAGTCAGAGTTTTCCGCATCGTCGCCTCATGTGCGCCAGAACACACGTCGCCTGGTCAACCAGCCGACCATGAGCGCCAGCAGGAGCGTGTACCCCACTCCCCGGAGAAAGCCTAGCCAGGGAGAGGTCGTAATGGCCGTAAGAAGCCTATCGACCCTTGTGAGACCAAAAACCGGCCAGATTGCGTTTGCTACGCCCACATAGGCGAGCATGGGGTTTTGGCCGTTTTCCACAAGCAGTTGGACCAGGCGCCGTCCGCGCCACATGTGAATGATGACAATAAAGACGGTCAACAAGAAGGAGGCCAGCCCTGTGGTGAGAAAGTAGTAGCTGAGCGTGGAGTGGTCCTTCTTTATTCCTCCTTCATACGGCTCGAACACCAGCCCAAGGACCAACCAGTAGGTTCCCCATAGGAGAAGCCGCTTGACGAGCACTTCATGCTCGGAAGAAGCCCTTCGGCTTAGATGGAGAGCTCCACCGGACAGCGCAAGACTGAGGAGGGTCGTTTGCCAGAGCCACCGGGCCTGTAGCCCCACCAGTGCCACAACGACCAGGCCGAGGGCTGTTCCCACCAGACCAGCGCTGCGGGGGATTCCCCACGTGCCGTCGCGGGCGGACCCCTTCTGCAACCCTTCTGCCCATCGGACACATAGGTCGCCGGCTATTGTGCCTGGAATAACGACAAAAAGGTACTGATGGTAGTACAGCTTGTAGAGCCAGGGTGCTGGTGTTGCCTGCCATAACCACTTGACCCATCCAGGCTCTGCCGAGGCCAGACGGAGGGCCAGCAGGACGCCAAGGACCCCCAGCCGGAGAAGGAGATGATTGCGCGTGAGCAACCAGATAAGCGAGCCCGACACCGCCACATTGGCAAGGACAAGGAGAATGATGTCGCTGCGCTGAAGAGAGAACCCACTCCCATCCGGGTAACGGAGCGTGGCCAAGAGTGCCACCGCAGCTGACCAGCCCAAGCCTCTGACAAGGCGCTTCTGCCACCACGACCAGCGCGCCGGAAGTCTTGTGAAAAGAAGGAACATAACCCCAAATCCCGCGAGGGCAATGCCCCACGTACCGGCGGTCGGACGGGGGTTCAGGACATGGGGGCGGACGTGCCGAAGGAAGATGGCGAAAAACGCCAACAAAAAGCCACGTTCCGCTATGCCAAGTAGCACCTTTAACAGCGGCGGCCTCTTTGCTAAGCGACGCGTCAAGGCCAGGGGGATGGCCGCTCCCATGGAAAAAAGAAAAAGCGGGAACACGAGGTCCACCCACGTCAAGCCCGCGCGGGTGGGGTCAAAAGTGTGGGAGGGAGGCGGGAGTTGTGCGTGGTACATCCAAGCCGGCAGCACGCCGTACGGGATAACTCCGGACAACACCATGAGCAAAATAGCAAGACCGCGGAGCGCGTCCAAAGGCAAGATGCGCCCGCCATCCAGCATGGGGGGCACCGACGTGTGCCTTGTGTCGGGGCCAAAGGCAACGGGTGTGCTCATGGCGGTTATCTCCTTCGTGCGGCTATGATGGCCACCGGCTCTTGCGGGGGTATGCCCTGGAGCTCGATTTCCAGTACCGCGGTGATATGCGATTCCTGCACCAGACCAGTCATGTCGATGATCTTGGCAGAGAGGAGAACGTACAGTTCCGGGACGAGTCCACCGGCGTCCCCGTACGTTGTCAGGCTCTCTACCAGTCTTCCAATCGCCGGCTTGGCCTCCCGTGAGGTTGTTGCCGTAACTGCTGCACAGTCCGGAAGCTGCAGGCGAATTACGCCTTCGTGATTCAGCACCCGGACGGGGTTGCTTTCTTTGCGAAGCAACCCCAACAAGCGCCCTGTACTTCGGTGTCCGACAAACACGGCCAGAAATGGAGTCCTCGCGCAGAGTTCCACCTGCGCCGAAGGGAGACGCATTGAACGGGCGGCCACTTCGCGCAGTTCCTCATCAGTGAGACGACGCATGCCCAATGTGCGGGCGCGAAACTCGCTTTGCCCTGTAGCCACCGCGGTCACGCGTTTGCTGCGCATGTCAACTTCGACGCTCACTTCAATGGTTTCTGGCACCGCGCCCATGGCTTCCACTGAGCGCACGGCTTCCTGACGAATGGCGATGAGGTCCGCTTCGGTGGGATTCAGTACTGTACGTTCCACCACGTCGCGGATGATCCCGAGGGCCACACCAATCGCAGAGACAACTTCGCAATTTGGTGCGATGCTGTAGGGCAGCCCTAGCCTTTGTGCTGCAAGAGGCACGAGCACTGGAGCGCCTCCTCCTCCCCCTACAATCTGCACGATCTCTGGGCTGAGCTTGTACTCGCGAATGAGGCGCCGCACCACTGGCAGTATCTTGTCGGTCGCCAAAGTGAGTATTCGCCTGGCAAGTTGTGTGGCGTCAGTCTGCATGTGACGCGAGAAGGCGGCGAAGAATGACTGTAGTGCGCGCGCATTCGTGGAAACCTCATGGCCCGCCGGCACCAGGCCCAAGAGATATGCCGCGCCCGTGGTGGTCACCGTGCACTGAGCCTGTGACTGCTCTTTCCTGCGTACCGCGAGGTAGTCGTCCGGGTCGCCGGGACGCGGGCGAATTCTCTGCAGCTCGATGTCGTCCCAGTCGTCTTCTTCGGCAAAAGCGACGTACTGCAGGCCAGCAATATGCGCACTGCGCGGTCCCACATCGATTATCTCTTTGCCGCGCAGGCGTGGCATGGAACCGCCGCCGATGCCCACCGTTCGCACGTCCAAAGTGCGGACGTAAAGCCTGTTGCCGCCCACCTCGGCGCTTCTTACCTGCGGCTTCCCGTTCTTGATCACGGAAATATCGGTGGAAGTCCCTCCGACCTCCATGAATATGCCGTCGGAGATGTGCATGTACATTAAAGCTGCCGCCACCCCGGCTGCCGGACCAGAGAGCATGGTGAGAATCGGACGGCGGCGCATCTCGTTGACGTCCATGATGCCGCCGTCGGAGCGCATGATCATGAGTGGGGCCTTGATGCCGGTTCGGCGCAAGGCATCTTCGGTCATGCGTGCGGTTTCCAGCATCACCGGCATCATGCTGGCATTGATGACCGCGGTGCGCGTGCGTATCCGCAAGCCATAGAGCTGCGAGATGTGACTTGCGGCGGTGGCAAGGTAGCCCATCTGTTGTGCCACGCGCACCACCAATTCCTCGTTGCGCGGGTCATCTACGCCAAAGGCTTCGCTGGCCACAATAACGGTCGCCCCCTGAGCGGCCAGCCTTTTTATCGCCTGTCCTACTATGCCAGGGTCAAGGGGCGTGGATACCTCCAAGTAGACATGGCTGACCGGGAGGTACTTTCCCGGCGCCAAAAGGATGCGGTCCACGCGCGTCTGGCGAGCCGCAACGCGTCCTTCCAGCCCCTTCCCCATGCCCACAATCCCCACATGCGCCACATCTCCCTCCAGCAGCGCATTGGTGGCCTGTGTAGTCGAGTGAGCAATGAGGACAACCTCAGCGGGGTCGATAGTGGCAGTGGACATCAGCCGTTCCAATGACTCCACTACCCCTTTGGCCACACCCTCCTGGGCCTGGTGTGTAGTGGGCACGCAGGCCTTTCCTACCAGCTGAAAGTCAGCGGTATCCACGGCTACTGCATGGGTGAATGTGCCGCCAACATCGATGCCGATCTTGATCCTGCGCCTGCGCCGCATAGCGGGTCGTGCTCACTCTACATGAACCGCACACTTGCTGCCAGCAGCCCAAGCCAAGCCGCACCCCACGAGTAGGGGATGGTGTTCCACAACACCTTCTGTACGTCCTGCCCCATGTGATTGGCAAGCCAAACATTGTGCGTGTTAGTGGGGTCGCTAATGCCCTGTACTTGCCCCACAGCCATCAGGACGCCCATAATCGCACCTGATGACATGCCGCTGGCAAGAAATGCCGCGGCAAGCCCATAGCCCATTCCCCAGACGTTCAGCGGACCCCGATACAAGGCAAGGGGTGCAGCCAAACCGAAAAACAGCACATAGGCTGCCGGTGAGGAAGGGACCAGGCGCGTCATGTAAGGCCGCAACAGGGCCAGCACAGGCCACTCGCCCCCCTGGTGCACCTGCCATGCGCCGGCCGGCCCCACGATAGCATTCAGCAGCATACCAATGCCAAGCATCAGCGCCACCGCAGGCATGACCACTGCCCCTCCCTCAAGCACACTGCGCACCAGCACATTGACAGAACCAGGCCGATAAGCACACACGAACGTGTACACTAGTCCGCACACAAAGGCAGAAATGAAGTTGGCGTTGAACAAGAGGATCAAAAGGAGGGGAACCAATGGAGAAATGTAGGCACCCCAAAAAGGCGCCAGACCTGTTGTATGCCGAGCGCGACGAAGTCTCCATAGCCCGGTGGCGAAAGCGAGCGCCATTAAGCCACCGATGAGGAACTCAAGGGCCCCGCCGACTGCGCGCAAGAGATTAAGTATCGAGACACGTTGAGGAAGCGGGAGCCAGTGCCAACCAGCGCCTATCCCTACTATGAGAGAAAGGGCACCGACAGCGACAAGCGCCCTGCGTCTTCCGAACTCGTGCCCTTCGCGGTACAGCTGGACAACGGTATAGGCCAAACCCACCAAGCTGGTGAGGCAAAACATGACAAGCGCAAAGGAACGGATCTTGTCGACCGGCAGCTGCAACACATCGCGATAAACCGCCCAATTGCCTGCGTTCAGCAGGCCTCCCATGCTGATGCCCATGAGGAAGACTCCGGTGACTGTGAGCGGGCCCAGTCCTACCGAAGACATGATTGGCACCACCACCGTTGCCACCATAATGATCGCGCCCAAACCGCCCAATGTGGTAAACAACAGCGTGATGAGCCCGAGCATGGTGAGGGCCACAACCAACGGGCTATCGCCGGCCAGCTCTGCCCCTTTCTTGATGAGACTGTCGGCTACGCCCGTCTTTTGCAGCAAGACGCTGAGCATGCTCCCGAACAATGCGACTGAGTAGGCATTGTGGAGTCGTAGCGCCCCCTCACCTACGACGAGCTGGACCACGTCCGCAATGTTGACTCCGGCGACAAGTGGTATGAGGAAAGCCATACAGGGCAGGCAGATGAGCGCAGGAAGCTTGCGCAAGAACATTGCTCCGGCAAAGACTATGAAAAGAAAGAGAATGCATCCAATCCTGATGGTTTCCATTGCTCCCGTTCGGTGTCTACCTGGACGCTAGCCGCCTGGCCAAATATAGCATCTTTCTTGGCATTTTGCCAGAAAAAAAAGTGTAGACCGCGCAAAGCGGTTGCCGTGGGCGCCTCGTTTTTGTATATTGAAGTGACGAGCAAGCGAGGTGCAGAGTGCGAAGCGTAGGACAGGTGAGGCAACCAGACACAAGATTTTCCAATACCGAACGCAGACGGTGCCTGGAAACAGACGTCTTGGTGGTGGGGGCCAGTACCGGTGGGGTGTGCGCAGCCATCCAGGCCGCACGGCTTGGGGTGAAGGTCCTCCTCGTGGAAGAGACTCCCTGGCTGGGGGGGATGCTGACGGCTGCAGGAGTGAGCGCGGTAGACGGCAATCACATGCTGCCCTCTGGGTTGTGGGGCGAATTCCGCGCACACCTCTATGACCACTACGGGGGCCCAGAGGGGGTCGCCACTGGGTGGGTCAGTAACACCTGCTTTGAGCCTCACGTGGGAGAGAGGATTTTTTTCTATATGGTGGCGGCCGAACCGAACATTAAAGTGGTGCACGGGTACTGGCCGACAGATGTCCTGTGCGCCCAGGGGCGCGTGCGCGGGGTACGGTTTGCAAATGACCGCGGTGAGCTATTGACGGCGCTGGCCACAATCACCATTGATGCCACCGAATACGGTGATGTATTGGCAGGTGCCGGCTGCGCCTACGATGTGGGACGCGACGCGCGTTCGGACACGGAAGAACCGGGCGCACCCGAGGTGCCTGATCCCTACATCCAGGACCTCACGTACGTAGCCATCCTGAAGGACTATGGGCAGACCTTGAGTCGTGGCGTAAGGCCACCCAAGGGTTACGATGAACAGCTCTACCTGGGTACATGCCGGGAGCTGGGCGGGGAACAAACCGATGTGCCTGACTGCGAGCGCATGCTCTGCTACGGTCGGCTGCCCTGCAACAAGTTCATGATTAACTGGCCGCACCACGGCAACGATTGTTACCTCAATGTGGTTGAACTCCCACGGGCCGCTCGCCAACGCCTTCTTCAGCAGGCGAAAAGGATTACGTTGGGATGGATTCATTTTGTTCAGAAGGCCCTTGGGTGGCGGCACCTAGGCCTAGCGGACGATGAGTTTCCAACTCGTGATCGCCTGCCTTTGATCCCTTACAATCGCGAGACGCGACGACTGCGTGGCGTGGTCCGCTTGACGACCCTGGACCTGGTAGACCCATACAACGATGCACGCAGACCTCTCTACAAGACAGCAGTCGCGGTAGGGGACTACCCGCTTGACCACCACCATGGTCGCTGTCCGATCAAGATCGAGGAACAATTCCCTCAAATCCCCGCTTTTGCCGTGCCGTACGGGTGCTTGGTCCCCAGCGAAGTAGAAGGGCTGCTGGTAGCGGAAAAGACGATTTCGGTGACCCACCTGGTGAACGGGTGTACAAGGTTGCAACCGGTGGTAATGTTGGTGGGGCAGGCTGCGGGTGCGGCTGCTGCACTATGTGTTCTTCAACGGTCCGAGCCCCGGCAGCTACATCTGCGTACCTTGCAGAGAGTGCTCCTGGATCATGATTGCTACCTCCTGCCTTTCACCGACTGTCCTGGCGCGCACCCCTATTTCGCCGCAGTGCAACGGGTAGCAGTGTGTGGTTTGATGCGCGGCAAACCCAAGCCGGATGGTTGGGCAAATCAGTTCCTTTTCTTGCCCGACGAGCCCGTGCCGCTCGATGTAGCTCAGGAGGCGATAGCTAATATTCCACTTCAGTCCGACCCCAGCACCGTCCTATCCTCTTTTGCCACGGAGCGTATTCTGACTCGGGCTGGTGCGCTCCAGGTCATGTGGAAGGCGGCTGGTGAGCCGCTTCCGGTAACTGGTTGCGCGGCCGACTTCTACGGCCTGCAAAAGGAGACTCGCCTCGCACTTGCCGTCGCGCGGGAACGGAGGTGGCTATCCGAGAATATTCTCTCTTCATGGCGGAGATTGGAAGACCCGATTACCCGCGCTGAGTTTGCCGGTCTTGTCGATGCAGTTTTCGATCCCTTCGCTTCCATTTCCGTCCAAATAGTCCCCGAGGCTCGCTCTTAGACGATCAGGTAGTCCTCGCGCGCCCCACGAGAAATCGCAGCAGGTTTTTGCTGAAGGCCGCGGCAGTCCTCCGTTGCAGGCTGGGCTGGGTCACAGGGTGAGACAGAGTCACTAGAATCGCCCGACGAGTGCCAGAATGCACAATGCTTCGCACCTTAGCACTTCTTAGGAACAAAAATCTGTAGCGCCCAGGAGATTTTGCTTGACAATTTGCTAGGAAAGACCTATCTTAGGATCGTTAAAAGTCCTTACTAACCTGGCAGCTTTCTATGGTGTGGCGCGGACTACGAAGCCTGTGCTTCATCTGCCTTGTGCTTGGTTCGGTGACCAGCTACGCCCAGTTCACGGGCAAGATCACCGGACAGGTGGTAGATGCCGAAACGGGTCAGGTGTTGGTGGGGGCCAACGTGGTCGTGGCAGGTACGTACTTGGGCGCTGCCACCGATGCGAAGGGTTGGTATGTCATCCTCAATGTTCCCCCCGGACGCCACAAACTGCAAGTATTCTATCTCGGATATGCGAAGGTCACCGTTGAGGGCGTCGAGGTCAGGATCGACCGCACGGCGCGTGTGGACGTGAAGCTGATCCCCACGGTGCTGGACCTGGGTCGGTCAGTGACCGTAACCGCAGAGAGGCCGATTGTCGAGGCCGATAAAACGGCAAGCGGAGTCCACTACGACTCACGCGAGGTGCAGACACTTCCCGTTGAGGGGTTACGCAATGTCCTAGAGCTGGCTCCAGGCATAAGTCGCAATCCCGATGGCACGATCAGCATCCGCGGGGGAGGTGCCTACGAGATTAATTACTCCGTGAACGGCATCACCAGCATGGTGACGAACACGGGAGTACCTGCTTACGGCACGGGGGGCAAGTCAGAAAACAGCTGGAAGTACGATATCAACCCGCTGGCCGTTGCCCAGATGGAAGTGATTACGGGTGGTTTCAACGCCGAGTATGGCAACGCACAATCCGGCGTGGTGAAGGTCGTGACCAAAGAAGGCGGATCGCGCTTTTCCGGTGCTTTGCAGGTGGAGTATCGCCCGCCTGGTCAGTACCACTGGGGGGACTACCTCTATTCCCGGGAGCAGTTCGAATGGCGCAAGTGGGGTGTGTTTGAGAACTGGTTGAAGGAGCCGCAATTCAAGGACCCCAGTGGCGGGGTGAACGTCGAGGAGGCGCGGCGCAACTACAGGCTTTGGGTGCGCAATCACACCCCTGCAGATGACAACATCCTTGGGGTGTATGACTATCGCAAATACCCCTACACGCGGTACCTCTTCAGCTTCGGGGGGCCACTGGGTAAGGAAGCAAACAAGATGAGTTTCTTCCTCACGGGTGAGTTGAAGAACAACCCGACGCGCTTGCCTACCCGAGAGAAAGTGCAGCGCCTTGCAAACTATTCCATTGTCCTTGCCTTCAAACCAAATTCGCAGCACAATTTCAGGTTTACCACGCTCTATCAGCATTTCTATGGGGGCATGGGTTCTGGTTCGGAGGACGTACGATGGGCCGGTTTGTGGGGCAGCTATGGTGCCAAGCGCAAGTACACGCTCATCTACGATTCCCCGCGGGAAGAATCGGTCTTCGCCCAGAGCCTCAACTACAAGCACATTTTTTCGTCTCGCGCCTTCTTGGAGGCGACCTTCACCTACCAGAATGAGATCCTCTATGCATACCAGACGCCCACTCCGGGGATAGACAAAGACGTGCAGCTTCATCCGAATCCGGCGGATCGCCAGCTCGAGGACCGTGGGCCGTGGAACGAGAAGTACCGCGAGTACTACACGTGGTCAAGCCTTTACAACCAAGCCTCCCTCACGCGCTATTACGAAGCGCGCCTCAACCTCACGCGGCAGTTTCGTACGACTAACCTTTTCAAGGCAGGTGTAGAGGCATGGCTCATGGACCAGGACTACAATGCCTCCTCCTCGCTCTGCGTGGCGGCCTTTATTTGGCGCACGGGGTTTGCCACCAACTACAAAGCCAAGACCTGGTACGCCGCGGCATACGTCCAAGATAAACTGGAATTTGCCGGTATGGTGGCAAACATCGGCATGCGAATAGACGCTTACAATTTTGGCGCAGATGTCCCCAAGGACAAGTACAATGTGTTCTATCCTGCCCTCGGCAGTCCAAGCATTGGTACCCCCGCCTGGGAGCGCTCAAGAACCTTTGTCTCGCTGTCGCCCCGCGCGGGCATTTCCTTTCCCATCGGCGACCGGACGGCTTTCCGCATCCAATACGGCCATTTCCGTTCAATGCCCACTATCAATCAAGCACTGGACAATCAGACCTACAATGGCTGGGGTAGCTACGGGAACCCGAACCTAAAGCCGAAACTGAGCATCAACTACGAAGTGGGCGTGCAGCAGAATTTATGGGATACGCACCAGTTGGACGTTGTAACCTACTACAACGATCTTAAGTACCAAATTGCACCAGTGTACATCAAGGCCAGTACCGGGAGCCAGAATAAACCCGGGGACCTCAAGGGGAGCTACATCAGCTACGAGAACAGCGGCTACGGAAGTGCGCGTGGTGTGGAGGTGAGTTTCGCGAATCGCCCAACAGGAAGGTGGAGTTATCGTCTCTCGTATACGCTCAGCCAAAGCAACTACGGCTACCATGGGGTTTACCTTCAAGCACCGGACATGACTCCGGAGCTCGAGCAGAAATACAGCTATTCGGCGAGCGATTACCTTTCTCCGGAGGACCGCACGCACCGGTTAAGCGGGGCATTGACTTACACGCTCCCTTCCGGAAGCGGTCCGCGTCTGTTTGGCGTGTATCCTCTTGCTCAGACGTCAATAGGGCTCGTCGTTATGGTCCGGAGCGGCCTACCCTACTATTGGTCACCCACATATCAGTACGAACACATTGTGGAGTCGAACCGTCGTTACCCTAGCGAGTCGCAGACTGACCTTCGTGCGGAAAAGCAGGTTACCCTCGGTCCGCTGGCTGTCACGCTTGGCCTGCGGGTACTGAATCTTTTTGACAACCAGCATTTGACGCCGATTTCTGATTCGGAGGAGTTGAACCGCTGGGTACTGAGAAGTGTGACCTACGCTGACGCTGACGACGCCCCTGATCGGGATGTGCGTCGGTACAACTATTTCCAAGTGTACCGGAATATCCCCCGCCAAGTGTTCGTGTATGCGGGCATAAGGTTCTGAGCTCAATCCAAGGAAATGTTGTAGCGCCGTGTCGCCAGGAAAACTGAACATTGTACGGCGTGTAGCTGGTAAGCTGTGGCCATGTGCCCTGCTGGTACTCGCCGTGGCGTCTTTGCCCACCTCAGTGCAAGCCCAGAGTAACCCCTACACTATCGAGTTGACCCGCGGGCGGTTGTGGCACTCGTTCTACCTATCACAAGAATGCGAACCGATGGCCGACTGGAGTAGAAAGACATATGGTTTGGACTGGCCCGGTTTTGCGAGCGAGGAGATAAAGCAGAATATTGGTGGCCACCACACCTACCTGTTGGCAGGAGGATTCTTTCTGACGGCGAAGACAGATACAGGGACGGTGTGGGGGTGGGATAATTTCGCAACTCACGGTACCGATGTGGGCATTGAAGGGGATCAATTCCGGTATCTGATCAGCAAGGACAGCAGGGGCAAGTACATTCATCGCAAGCGATGGAAAGATGGCAATTATTGGTTACAGTCGGACCCCTTCGAGGCAGAGGAGGTAATTGACACCCAGTGGGAGATGAACGGGGCCTGGTACCAACCGTGGGATAATCAGAACATGCCGGTGCTGGTGCGGCGAACAGTGCGGCAGTGGTCAGGCTCGCGCGCCGACGAGGACTATGTGATCGTCGAATACGTGGTCAAGAACACCCAGCGGCGGAAGGGTTTGCCAGGAGTGTACCTGCTTTTTACCTATGCCCTTTCTCCTAACCATCGCGGGTGGGCGTTGAGGTTTCCTAACTTCCCTGAAGGCGCGCGCAACACTCACAGTCGTTGGGCCCCGGAGCGGCGTCTTCTGGTGGCCTGGGCGGGCGACTTCACCCCCACACTCGGCAGTGACGAATCCTTCGATTTTCTGCAAGAACGAGTCTATGATCCGGTGCAAGGTCGTTCAGTGGTCAGCTCGCGTTTTCTCGCGCCGGGCTTCATCGGCATCAAGTTCCTGCATGTGTCCCCGGACAGCACTGGGCAAGCCAACCGTATCAATGGCTTTGCGTGGTCTGCGGCTCCGCCCACCAACGACCACTCAGGGCCATTTCTAGGAGTAGCGGGCCTGCCCAGCAAGTATGCGGCAATGGCCAATCCACTGCTTCTCTCCGAGGCGTTCGACGACCCCGCTGACCCGCGTATGGGGCAGAATCGGCTGTATGCCAACTTCTCACTCGGGCCCTACTACTTGAGCCGAGGGGATTCTATCCGAGTGGTAGTGGCAGAGTTTGTAGGTGGCATGCCCTATGAGCAAACAGAGAGCAGCCAGTTCACACCCGACAACCTCCGCGCTGCCGGCGATTCAGCAATCGCGTACCTCGAGCAACGGGTGAGCTTCAACTATCTGCATCACTACACTGTACCTATGCCACCGCCGGCACCACGATTCATCGTCTACCCTGTGCAAGAAGGTGGCCGCGTGGGCAACGTCATTTCCTTTGGCGCAGAGGTGGAGTCCATTCCTGATCCTCACCAGGGAGTGCCCGACGTTGCCGGATATCGCATCTATCGCTCGGGCCGCTACCCATTTGGTCCATGGAAGATGCTGGCGGACATTCCAGTGGGAGACCCGCATTTCTTCAACGCTGACTCTCAGCGCTACATCTACCTGGATGAGGACGTAGCGTTGGGCTATGCCTTCTACTATTCGGTGACGTGCTACGACCACGGCTGGCCCGCATGGGCTGTGGACCCCAGTTACGAAGTACCGCCGTTGGAATCCTCCATTTTTGCCAATCGCATGCGCGAACCTTTCTACACTACGCTTCGCCCAACAGAGAAGCGACTTGACCGGGTGACGGTGGTGCCCAATCCCTTCTATCGTAGCTCCGGATTCGAGCTTGCCGGAGACGTTAAGCTGATTCAATTTGTGAACCTCTCGGAGGAGTGTACCATCAAAATTTTTACTGTACGTGGAGACCTGGTGAAGACGATCCATCACGCCGACCCTTCCTCGGGCGTCGCTTTCTGGAACCAAATCAGCGACTATGGTCAGTACGTGAAGAGCGGCATGTACTTCTTCCAGGTGACAAACAAGCACGGTGAAGTGAAGTGGGGCAAGTTCGCCATCATCAACTGAGGGTTCCCATGCCGGGTGCAAAATGGACACTGGTGCTGTGGGTGGTTGGTTGTGTCGCCGCAACGGCGCAAGAGTTCGAAAAGATCGGCACCACCGGTTTTACCTTTCTTGAAGTGCCAGTCTCCGCCAGAGTGTTGGCGCTTGGCGAAGCAGGCTCGGCCCTCTCCGATGCCGGCGCGGAAGGCATTTATTGCAATCCTTCTGCCGTTGCCTGGCAGGATGCCCGTTGGGAACTGCACCTGGCCCACACCTCCTGGTACGTGGGGACTACGCTGCAGGGGGTGGCGGTGACCTGGGGGCGGGGTAAGTTCGGTACCATCGGTTTCCATGTGCGCCATTTCGATTTTGGCAAGATGGAGCGTACCACTAACCCGACTGCTGACCAGGCGGGTTCCTACATCAGTTTGGGAACCTATTCCGCCGGTGCTTATGCGGTGGGCTTTACTTATGCGCGTGCCCTCACTGACAAGTTTAGCTTTGGGGGCACGATCAAGTATGTGCGGGAAACGATCGACGTATACAGTGCAGACAATGTGGTGGCCGACCTTGGTTTCCTGTACCACACCGGTTTTCACACCTTGCGCATTGGTGCCTCGCTCCACAATTTTGGCTTGGACAGCAAGTATGCCGAGGAAAAGTTCAAGATGCCACAGATGCTGCGCATGGGGTTGGCGGTAGACGTGCTGGCTTCTTCTGCAAGGGACAACTATCTTGCGCTTATGGCAGAGGCCGCTCACCCCAACGACGCAAGCGAGCGGCTTCATGTAGGCTTGGAGGGGGGCCTTGGTGGGGTAGGGGTTGTTCGTGCCGGATACAAGTTTGGGTATGCGGACGAGGGACTTTGCCTTGGCGGCGGCGTGCGTCAGAAAATGTATGGGATGCGTCTGGCGCTGGACGTTGCGTGGATGGAACACGCAAGTCTGAACACCGCGCTTCTGTATTCGGTAGCAGTGGAGTTTTGACAAATGGGCCGTCGTTGCCCTGGTGGTCGGACTATCTTGTTTGTGAGCCTGGTTGCCTTGGGCAGCACAGCCCCAGGCAGGGCGCAGGAGGGAGGTTTGAGCCTGCGGCTGGCTGGCTCAATACAGAGTCACACTGCAACCTACAAGGCGCGGCGTGCAGCCGGGATTGGAAGCGATTTGCAGATGGCGTTCGGTGTGCGTGGGGGTCTTCACCTAAAGCTCGGCGTGGGGTATGATTACCTCTGGCTTCGGCAAAGGGATGTTTTGGATGAGTGGGAGTGGGACTACTGGGAAAAGACTTACATTGATTTCCTTCCCGGGGCCAAGGCGCAGCGTGTCAATCAGACGCTGCGCTACACAAGCGCGGACAGCATTTATTCGGCAGTGTTTCATCCCAGTCAGCAGCTCAAGGAGTTGCGCTTGCTGGTGGGTTTGGAGCAGGTGATTCCGGTGAGCGCTCGATGGAGCTTGGGAGCAGGATGTGCCATCGGCGTAGACCTCTTCTACCGAGAGTTGGAGATGCGTGAGGATTGGACGAAACGATTCAATGTGGATACCACCTCCGCTGACCTCGACTATGAGTTCAGATATCGGCTCCTTCACTTTGCGCCCACCCGCAAAGGGGCAAGTCTTTTCGTCTCGCCGTCGCTTGCCGTGCGAGCGAGTCTCACGCCTGCTATAGACATCGGGGGTGAAGTAGCTTACATTCGCTATTTCCCTCGGGATCAGTACATGGGCCTACGCCTGTCTCAACACGGGGCCAGGTGGTTGCCGTTGAAAGCAAAGGTTGTGGGTGGTGTTTCTGTGACCTTCAAGTACTGACAGAGGTTCCTCATGCCTGGTGCCCACCGTTCCCTATGTGTTGCCTTATTCGTAGCGTCATTTGCTGGTCTCGCGCAGGGCCAGCAAGTGGGACAATGGCACACGGGGACCTGTCTGAGCTACTCCGCGCCGGTTGGTTCCTTGCATCAATGGTTCTTGCCGGCACCCAATGTGGAAATAGCGATCGGGCAGCGGCTCGATGAGCATTGGACGGTAGCAGGGGGTCTGGAGCTTGCACGCTACGACCGCGAAGCTCTTCGTGGGTATGCCGCAGGCAGGCTGGAATTGTTGCTTGAGCATGTGGCAGCGCTGGTTGTGGGGGAGTTTCAGTTTACCCAGCGGGGGCCGATGTTCCCTTTTCTCATGGTGTCAGGTGGTGTGTACCAATGGAAAGGTGTGCGTGGTGCGGTGCCAGCAGATTCTACGGTCACGCCATTTCTGCCCGCTATCGCTGAGCGTAAGCTGCACAGCACTAACTGGGGTCTGCGTGTGGGACTGGGCCTAAAGACACCAGCTTGGCACCGCGTTGGGCTCGAGGCCCGAGTCTGGTATCGGCTAGTGCTGGGAGACCTTTGGCCTACCATGCAACCGCACATCGAACTTGAAGGCGTATCTGGATTCCAGACCATAAACGCTTCTATCGGCGCACGCTTCTTTTTCTGAAAGGGAAGCAGGAGGTAACCATGGCGCGGCTCGTGAGTTTTGTCTTTGCCCTTCACCTGCCGATTGTACTAATGGCTCAATACCCGGTGAGGTGGGCCACTTCGCGGTATATGAACCCGGCCAGCGATGTTACGCGCTCGCTGGCGTATCGCCGGCAGACCGATCATGTGCTAGTGGCCACGCGCAGGTGGGGTGTTGGAATTGTTGCTTTGAATGCTGCAACCGGCGACTCGGTAGGAACGCTGGACACACAGATTGTCGGCGGAGGGACGTACCCCATCAACATGGTCGCCGTCGCCGAAGATGGTACCATATATGCCTCCAATCTGTGCGCGCCGCTCTATACGCCGGGAGCACGTGTGCGCATCTACCGCTATGCAGATGAAGCAGCCCCGCCCGAGCTTGTTTTCGATGACCCGCTGGACGGTGGTCGTTACGGGGATTCCTTTGCCGCCATTGGCGGTGGAGTGCCGCGTTACGTCTACATCTCCGGTATGGGCAATCAGAAGATAGCGGTTCTGCGGGACGATGGCGGCTCCACGCTGGCACTGGACCACTACATCCCACTGCCAATGCCCGGTGCGGCACGCCACGGGATATCGCCCACTGCACCACATGGGCCAGTGTGGATCAACGGGGCTGATGTTGGCTTTCCCCCTCCCCAGCTCATCGCGGACGACGGCACGGTGATCGCCGTGGTCCCGGACACGTTGGCCTCCAGAGGCGGGACCTCCACAATTTTGCACATGATCCTGGGCAAATATCGGCTCATCGCCCTCACCAACGCTTGGGCGCTGTCCGTTCGCTGCGTGCGCTACTTCGAGGATGAGCTCGGTACCATCACCTTCGACTATTTCGGTGCCAATTCTGACTCCATCCCTTTGCTTTACAATGGGACTACGTTTGTCAACAATGTCAATGCAACCAATTCGCTTGCCTATGACAGCAAGCGCCATTCGCTTCTCACGCTCTTTGGTTTCAATAGCATCGCCTCTCTTAGTCTTGATTCGCTCCTCAAAGCCAGCACACCTCGTTCGGAAGAGATGACGGTGACCATCGACGGCAAGAACGACTTTTTCCCCACCGATCGGGTGGGGCGAAGCAACGGCAGGGATATGTACCTGACCTGGTCTGCGGGCAAGGTGTTTATCGGCATCACGCAGCACACGCTGGTCGATCCTAGTCTGACAAATCGTTTGTATGTTGCCTTTGACACCGATCCGTACGGGGCCGGCGGCTCAGCCTCGCCTCCTGAAGATGCGGGTGGCGTGGCAGCGCTCCCTTTCCTCGCAGATGTGGTGTACATGGTGGAATCGTGGAACCAGCCAGATTACATGGTGGGAAACATCTACAAATGGGACGGAACCCGCTGGACGCACACCCAATTCGACGGCAACATGGCCTCCCAAGGTGCACTCGCCTATGCGGATGAAGGGCCGGATCGACTGGCAGAACTGGCGGCGATCAGGAACGCCGCCGGCCTTGGAACCGCCTTTACCAGCCTCAGTATCATGGCGTATGTGGCGCAGAGCGGTGCCGGTGGGGAAGTGCTTTGCGCCTTCCCGGAGGTCAACCCAGTGGGACGAGGTGTTGGATTCACGCACTACTTCTTTGTTGACAGTCTGGGCAGCGGAATGTTCCCCACTGACACGGCTCATGTCCATGTGAGGAGCCGACCGACGGGTGTGAGCGGTGACAAAGGAACGCCGATGGTCCCTGCGTGCCACCAGCTGGCGCAGAACCATCCGAATCCATTCAATCCGAGCACGCAGATCTCGTATGTTCTCGCCCAGCAAGGGAGAGTACGGCTGGAAATCTTTGACCTCCAGGGGCGCGTGGTTCAAACAGTGTTCGAAGGGAGGCAGGAGGCCGGGTCGCACCGCGTAACTGTCCAAGGCAGTTTGCTAAGCTCTGGCGTATATTTGTACCGACTGAGTGTGGACGGGAGGGAGGTGGCGACCAGAAAGATGGTGGTGGTCCGTTGATGAAATGAGATGGCGCGGCTGAAGGGCGAAATGCTTATCGAATGCGGCGCTCGTAGGATTGGGCGCCGCACCGGAGCAAGATCCACACTGAGCACAGGAAAGTGAAAGAGATTGTCAGAACAACGACGCTTTGTTTGTTGCTGACCTTTTTGTCCTTGCTCCAAGAGGCACGCAGTGGAGAGGCAGAGCTGCGTGGTGTGTGGGTAGCGTGGGCAGGCTCGAGTGTCCCCGCCAAAGAAAGAATCGCGGCCATCATGGACAACGTCGCAGCCGGCGGCATGAACGCGGTGTACGTGGATGTGTGGCGGTATGGCTTTCCCTATTTCCGCAGTCAGGTGTTTCGGAAGCTGACGGGTTTGTACACGGATCCTGCACTGCCGGAGGGAAGAGACGTGCTTGCAGAAATGATCGCCGAGGGGCACCGAGTCGGCCTGCACGTTCACGCGTGGTTTGAGTACGGGTTTGTGGCCTGTCAGGGAAGCAATGACCATCTCTACCGGCAACGGCCCGACTGGTTCGCCAAGAGGCGCAACGGCAGCATACTGTTCAATGGTGAATATCAATACAAGTGGCTCAGCCATTGCAACCGGGAGGCGCAACAATTCCTGGTCTCCTTATGCCTGGAAGTCGCCCGTAACTATGACGTAGACGGCATCCAACTCGACAGAATCAGGTACCCAGAGTTGGACTGCGGGTATGACGAGGCCACGGTTGCCCTGTATGCAGCTGAGCACAACGGAAGCCCGCCGCCGCAAAACCCAGCTGACCCGCAGTGGATGAGGTGGCGTGCTAACAAGCTCACTTCGTTCGTCGCTCTTCTGTACGACTCGCTCAAGCAGGCGCGGCCAGACCTCCCAGTGAGCAGCACCCCAATCGTATACCCTTACGGGTATGACAACTTTTGTCAGGACTGGCGTCCATGGTTTAATGAGCACCACTTGGACGCAATTTCTCCGCAAGTCTATCGCGCCACCGACGCTATCTACGCCTCTGAACTCGACCTCCAACTGTCGCATGTGCTGGACAGGTCATACTTCTATCCGGGCATCACTTCGGTTTTCGAGCAGTACCTTTTGCCGACCGAACAGCTGGTGTCGATGATCCGAATAACCCGCGGCAAAGGTCTGCGAGGGCACGTGGTCTGGTTCTACGACACGCTTGCCGATGACCTGCCAGCCTTGGCTGCAACAGTCTATCAGGAACCGGCGGGGGTGCCGGGCATGCCGACAGATTGGCGCCAACCCTCTATCATCGTTAACGAGGACGATTCGACGGTAACGCGCACCGGGACTTGGACCAATTACACTGGAATCGCTGGATTTCGTGGCGGCTGTCTGTACACAAGCGCTAGCCCTGAGGCCTCAATTGAGTATTGGGCCACCATTTCGCACCCTGGGTGGTATGAGGTTTATGCGTTTATCCCCTACCACTGGAATGCGGCCAGGGAGGCTCGATACCAAGTGAGGTATTCACAAGGGGTGGACACAGTGGTGGTAAACCAAGGTCTCGCGAGCAACGCGCGATGGTACAAGCTAGGAGACTACCATTTGGCCGCCGGCAGCAGCCCTGTCGTCCGACTGACAAATGAAAGCGTGGGCACTCGCTACCTCTTTGCCGATGCCGTCATGCTATGCAATAGCAACCGCGCCGCCCGGCTGGAAGCTGGCGCGCGGCGATCAAAGGGAACGCAAACGAGTGGTACGCGCTTTACGCTGAGCAGCTATCCCAACCCTTTTCGTGAGAGCACCGCTATAGCACTCCAGGGAGGCGCACCAGAGGGGACGTTGCTATGCATTGTGGATGTCCAAGGGAGATGTGTGGCTCGAGTGCAAGTCAAGGGCGGAGAGGGGGGCAGTCGGACGGTGCGTTTTCATGCTGGAGATCTCCCCAGTGGTATCTACTTCTGTCTCCCCGGCGAGCCTGGAAAAGAGGCCGTGGTGCACAAGATGGTGTTGTTAAGGTAGGGACGGTGGATAGGGCAGACATTAGGCTGATCAGGAAGCTCAATGAGATTAGGCTCCTGACGTTGCTCCGGGACTACAGTCCCATCTCCCGCAACGATTTGGCGCGGCGTGCTCACATTTCGAAAGTAGCTGCATCGGATATCGTAGCCAGGCTTGACCGGGCCGGCTTCATTATGACTGTAGGCAAGGGCGAAACCACCCGGCGAGGGGGAAAACCGCCGATTCTTCTCAAGCTCAATCCTGAGGGTGGCTATGTGGTGGGGGTCGAGATCAAACGGCGGCGATCCGTGGTAGCCTTGGGCAATGTGGAGTCGAGGGTGTTGGGATGGAAGGAGGCCACGTACCCTCCAGATTCGCCCATGCAGAGTGTCCTGAAGGCACTCTTTAGTGCCGTTGATGCTCTGTTGGCAGAGCACGACGTTCTGCCGGAGCGCTTTGTCAGCATTGGCATTGCCATCCCTGGCATTGTTGACTATCGGACGGGGCGATTGAGCTACGCCGATACCTTGCGCGGTTGGGCCCGGAAGCCCCTGGCAGAGCGTTTTGCCCGTCGCTACCGGGTGCCAGTGATAGTGGAAAACGACGTGAACGTCATGGCGCTGGGAGAGAGCCTTCTCGGTGCCGGGCGGGGCGTGGAGAACATGGTGTACCTGTGGATTGGAGAAGGTATCGGTGCAGGGATCATTGTGGATGGTCAGCTGGTACGGGGTGAAGCCGGCAACGCAGGTGAGATCGGCTATCTGGAAGTGGGGCACATCCTGGCCCACTCAGGACGCCTACGCCGCCTCTACAGGGGGCAACGTTTCTTCGGCGACCTCCTTGGTGAGTCTAACCTGGTTGCCGCGGTGGCAAGGGAAGTGGAAGAAGCGATCCCGAAAGGGCAGACGGACGAAGATTACCTGTGCTCCTGGCTGAAGGCAGGCGATCTGGGTGATGCTCGCGTGCGCGACTGCCTCGATGAGTATGCGTATGGGCTTGCCGCGCTTTGTATGACGGTGGTGAAAACGCTGAATCCCACACTCATTGTGCTGTCGGGCAGAGTCGTGCATCATTCCAAGTATCTCGTTGCGAAGGTGCGGTCAATTCTGCGGGAGGAAATGGCCAACATACCCTTTCGGGCAAGCACAGTCACCGTGAGCACTTTGAGGGGCGAGGCAGGTACAAGGGGTGCTATTTCATTGGCCTTGCTCAGCATTTTCGAGCCGCCCATGGTGGCCAGTCGTAACCATCAACAACTGCAAATGGCGAAATTTTGTGCTTGACTTTTTGCTGGCGTTGTGTTATACTGATGTGCGCCTTTCGTGTATTGTTCCTGCGCAGGCTTTTGCAAAGAAGGGAGGTGGTTGGCTGAGAACAATACGGAGCCACAAGTACAGGGACCAAGTCGGAAAGGAGGTGAGCGGCGAAAGAAGACGTAGGGGAAGAACTCTGTACGGTGCTGTGAAGGGGGAACGAACCGATGTGGGTTTTTGTCTCTTGTCCAACTGAGGAGGCAGTATGAGGAGGGTTTTGGCCGCTGTACTGCTCACGGTCGTGGCAGCCACCATGGCGTTTGGTGGTAAAGAGCTTACCACGGTGTGGGAGCGCAGTGTGGCAAAGGCTACCATGCCACCGTGGTTTGACACGGCCGGCCACTTTACGCGCGGCTTCGACTATGGTAAAGTGGACGGCCACGACCGACTTTACGTGGTGAGTCGCTTTGGTGGGAGCTTCATCTACATCTTGGATGCGGCCACCGGCGACTCGCTGGGCATGCTGGACAACCGGGGACTTGCTGGGGGCACATATGTGGTCTCTGACGTGGGCGTCTCAGCAGACGGCAAGATCTACGTGTGCAACCTGGCATTAGGGGGCACCTTCAAAGTCTACGTCTACAACACAGAAGCGGATTCTCCAAGAGTGGCGATCACTTACGATGCCACCGGCAAGAGGCTGGGTGACAAGATCACCGTCACCGGTTCTGCTGCCGACAACTCGCTGGTCATTTGGGCAGCCTCCGCAAACTCCAATCATCTGGTCAAGTTCACCACCGCCGACGGTGGGGCCACTTTCACACCCACGGTGCTAGATATTGGGAACACCGGTGGTAGTGCCTCAGTAGGGCCATTGCCTGACGGGAGCTTCTACTGGAACGCTGGCGGGAAGAGCGCCATGAAGTTCACCGCTGAAGGCGTACCAATCGGCACAGTGCCCGGCAGTGTGGTAGCTACTGGCTCAAACGCTATCCGCTATATTGGCACGGATGGCCGGGATGAGTTCTTCATTACGTTTCAGTTTGGCGCGGGCAATGAGAACGCCCGGGTGGTGAGAGTGCCCGGTGGGGACCCGACTG
This sequence comes from candidate division KSB1 bacterium, assembly GCA_034506335.1. Classification (NCBI taxonomy): domain Bacteria; kingdom Pseudomonadati; species Candidatus Zhuqueibacterota bacterium. The sequence goes on along the minus strand of JAPDPR010000007.1, from coordinate 69,899 downwards.
CTGCGGAGACCTACTCGCTCACCCCGGTTCTGGGCACAAACGCCAACCCCAATGGCACCGGAGATGTAGCGGTGCAGGACCTCGGGGGCGGAAAGTACCGGATTTACGTGCTCAGCACGAACAATGGACTAGGGGCGTATGAAATTAATACCAACTTTCTCAAGGGCGTCTACTACGTTGGCGCACCGGGTACCAAACCAGGAGGCGGTGACCCCGACTTTGCCTCGCTCAAGGCCGCGTGCGATGCGATTAACCAGCGCCTGATTATGGGCGACTGCGCGTTTCTTGTCACCAGCGACCTGGTGGAGCCGGTGAACGTTGCTCTTGGCGTAGATGCTGCACCTTACACGGTGACCATCAAGCCCGCACCAGGTGTGACGCCGACCATCACTTTCACGCAGACTACTGATGCGCCGGCTAGTGGCATCTCGGGTGCGTGGGTGATAGGGACGAAGGATCTGACAACGACTGCGGGTTTGGTCCGGACCACCAATGTAGTCATCGATGGGAGCAACCAAGAGGGCGGAACTACCAGGGATATGCTGGTGACTACCGCTGCAAATGCGCATGGCAACGCCACGCCTCTGCGCCTCATTGGCGACGTGAACAATTCGGTGGTGAGGAACCTCCGGGTGGTAGCCCAGCAAAGTGTCACCTATGCGGTGCTCCTTACGTACCGCTATGATAGTGCCCAGGACAAGTTCTTCTTGCCGGATACGGTCACGGTGGAGAACTGCGAGATCATCAACACCCTCAAAAGCTCCGCGCAGGGCCTGGCGGTTTCGACCTATGGAACACCTGGTGCCGGGGTGACTGCGCAGTCGATGAAGGGCATTGTGTTCCGAGGCAACAAGATCGAGGCCAAGACGCGCGGCATCTTTTTGAACTGGGCCGGCTGCACCGACATCGTGGGGAACGAGATTTTCGTGAACCAGACAAACGCCGGCTTCATGAGCTTCGGCATTTTTGGTTACACCATCGCAAGTGCCACCGATACCATCAACGTTCTCAACAACAAGATCGTGCTCTTGTCCACGGCTAACAACACGGCTGGGGACTATGGAATCATAGGCATCCAGTGCGGGAGCAAGGGCACCTACAACGTCTACAACAACTTCATCACCGGGTTCGACGCCACCACCACGGCAGCCAATCCCAACCTGAAGATGATCGGCATTCGCCTCGCCACCGAAGGTGTGGTGTCCAATGTGTTCCACAACACCATCTATCTCCGCAATTTGGGCATCGTGCCTGGTTCTGGCGTGGTGTTGTACACGGGCTTGGAGATCTCCAACGGCATCAATACGGTTATGAACAACATTATTTACGATGCCGAGGGCGATTTCAAGACCTACGCTATCTACCGCAGCGGTACCGCAGGCACCCTGGATGCCAACTACAACAACTACTATGTGGCGGACACCACCAACGCCCGAACGGGCTTCTGGAACGGCACCGATGCGACCACGCTGGCTGCGTGGCAGGCACTGTCCGGGCTCGACGCCAATTCCGTGGCCAAAGCCGTGGAGTTGGTAAGCGAGTCGGACCTGCATCTTACCGGTGCGTCCGTGGGCGATTTTGATTTGGCGGGTACTCCCATTGCCGGGGTCGCCACCGATATTGACGGTGAGGCAAGGTCAACCACCTACCCATATATGGGTGCCGACGAAGGCGCAGTCCCGCTCCAGCCACCCACGCGTCCGCTGACGGTAGCCGAGGCCCGGGTCGATGCCGATGGCGACTTTAGACCGGATCTCCTTGGCCAAGAGGTGACCTTGCGCGGCGTCATCAACTCGCCGAACTTTGGCACTCGGGCGCAGTACTACATGCAAGACCCCGGGAGCGCGGGCATCGTGCTGTACTCGGGCACGGTGAGCCTGAACCTGAGGGTGGGAGACCTTGTCGAAGTCAAGGGCAGGATCGACCAGTACCGCGGCATTACCGAGATCGTGCCGGCGTCGGCCAGCGACGTCACCGTGGTTGACAGCGGCATAGTCTTGACGCCAAAGCTGATCACCATCCGCGACCTGAACGAGGAAAACGAGGCGCTGTTGGTGCAGCTCAACAACGTCTGGATTGTCAACCCGCAGGCGTGGCCTCCCGAAGGCCAGAACAGCAGCAGCACCAACCGGGTGTTGGTCACGGATGGGGTGGACACCACCTACATTTTCATCGACAAGGAGACTGACCTTGATGGGTGGACGCCCCCAACCGGGCCGATGAACCTCATCGCGTTGTGCGACCAGTACACGACCTCGGCGACGCGCTACGACGATGGCTACTCCCTGCGTGGGCGCTTCCGGGAGGACTTTATGCCTCTCCCGCCTGTGGTCTACGAGCTTCCGATCTTCGAGGGCGCCACGAACGGTACCTTTGACTTGAATTGGGAGTTCAATGCCCAGACTGGTGGAGCAACCCTTGAGGTCGCTGACTCCACTGCCAGCGCCTGGGGAAGCCACGTGATCGTCTTTACCGACTCGGGCTACACAGGCATCGCGCACGTGAAGAACGCGCTCTTCAAGGACTACACCATCTCCGCCGACATTTACCTGGTCGGGCCCCCGGATCCGGTGTTCCCGCTCTATACCGGCCTGGCGATCAAGTCAGCGCACGATGAGTTGAAGTACTACCGGGTGGTGTTCCGCAACTCCACGGCGAGCGATAATGGCCAGATCCGTCTGCAGGGGTACGATGGCGCCAACTGGCACATCAGCAAGTACTGGAACCCTGGCGTGGACTTTCCGGCACTGCAGACTGGTTGGCATAACTTCAAGGTCACGGTCATCGGCAACCTGTTCTGGGTGTGGATCGACGGTATGCTGTTGCCTGGCTGTCCATATGCGGATACCAACCCGTTCTTGACCGAAGGTTACCCGGGCATCTACGTCTACAATACCACGACCAGCACGGTGGTTTTTGACAACTTCTCTGTCACCGAACCCGTGCTGCCTGTGGAAGTGGCCACCCAGCTCACGCCGTTGTGGGCGAAGACCCAAGCAGCTGGCACCATCCCTGCATATTTCGCCGCCGCCAACTATACGCGTGGCATGGCCTACGGTAAGGTGAACGGCAACGACCGGGTCTACGTCGTGACGCGTGCCGGTATGCCACATCGGGTGGTCATCTACGACGCGTTCACTGGCGATAGCCTTGGCGTGATGGAAGCTCCGCAGCCGCCGGTGGGCTTTTTCCCGGTCAATGCGGTGGATGTGTCAGATGACGGCGTCATCTTTGTCTGCAATATGACGCTGGACGCGGCGGCCACGCCGTTTACGGTGTATCGCTGGGATAGCGAGACGGCCACGCCGACGACGGTGATCAGTTTCACCGGAACCTCGGGCCGTATGGGAGACATGATCAGTGTGTACGGCAAGGCCAGCGACAATACCCTGACCATTTACGCGGGCGTGGCGAACAGTGACCGCTACGTCAAGTTCACCACCTCCGACAACGGCCACTCCTTCACCGGCCAGGTCATTACACTGGGCTCTGGCGGATCCTTCAGCACCCTGCCCAACATTGCCCAGGCCAGTGACGGGTCCGTGTACGTCAAGTCGTACGGGAGGCCACTGGTGCACCTGCAGGCCGATGGGTCGGTGATTGACACCTTGTCCACCACGGTCTTCCCGACTGGCGCGAGCAAGATCAAGTACTTTGAGCACGGCAAGCACAAAGCGATCGTCGGGTACATTCCGGACCTGCGTGGCGAGGGAAATGCCGAGAAGCTGATCGTGGTGGATGTGGCCTGGGGAGACGACCTTGCCCGCCAGATCGCCTTCTCGCCCTCTATTGGTCGTACTTCCAACCTTAATGGCACAGGTTCGGTGGACGTGGCCCAGGTTGACGCCAATACGATTATCTACTACATTCTTGGCACCAACAACGGGCTTGCCGCGTTCTCCAGCAATCCGAACTTTGTGGTGCAGCGCCTGGATACGCTGTTCTACGGCAACACCCCAACCCTTGCGCCCAACCCCTACGGCTCAGGGTGGATTGCCGGTACCAACAGCTATGGCGACATTGGCAAGTACCAGCGGTTCGACTTCAAGGCCGGTGACGAACTCTTCGGCTTCCGGTACTACTTCGGGTACAAGGAGGTCGTGGACACACCGGATACGCTCACGCTGGTGGTCAGGACCGTTGCGGCCAACGGCGCCCCGGATTCGCTGCTTGCCTCACTAGTGACCACAACGGATGTGTTGGACACCACGCGTGCCGGGAACCTGTTCTTCCTCAGCACGCCGCTCCGCCTCAAGGGGCCGGTGTTTATCGGCTTCGAGTGGCCCACCACGGCGAACGACGCATTCGCGATTTTCATGGACAAGGACGGCGAGGGCAACGGTGCCAACAGGGCGTGGGAGCGCTTCAACGATGGCTCCTACAACGACTTTGGCACCACGCTCAACCCAACCTTCTCCTGGAACATAGACGTCGACCTGTGGATTGCGGCCTACTACAAGAAGGCCATCGAAGTCTCTGTGGAAGAACTGGGGGCGGCACTGCCCACAAGCTTCGAACTGACCCAAAACTATCCGAACCCCTTCAACCCGACCACTACCTTCCGCCTTGCGTTGCCGAAAAAGTCTGAGGTGAAGGTGACTGTGTACAACATGCTTGGCCAGCGTGTGGCCGAGCTGTTCCACGGGCACTTGCCCGCTGGGGTGCACACCTTTACCTTTGACGGCAGAGACTGCGCAAGCGGCGTCTACTTCTATCGGGTCGAGGCGGGCGATTTTGTCGGCATTAAACGGATGGTTCTGGTGAAGTAGAACCGCAGGTGTTCATCGATCGAGGGAGACATCGGTGCGAGCCGATGTCTCCCTTGTTTTTCGGGAGGAGTGCCGCGGATGGCAGTCAGTAGGGCCGGAGAGTGCATGACCCCTGTCTCTTGCCAGCAGGTCCATGGCGCGAAGACTTGGTGCTGCTCGCCGGCCTGGACGCTGGAGGAGGTTTGACTCGGAATACCTCCCATTGGAGGTTACGCTATGAAGCCACGAGTCTTGTGTGTCGTCGCCGCGGGGCTAGTGTTGTGCCTCGGCATTCGCGCTTGGGCGCAGGAGCCCTGGGTCTATCAGCCTCACCTGGATATCCGTTTTCCGCAACCGGACTCGTTAGTCCACCCCTACCTCTGCACATTTGATAGTCATGACAACCTGTGGGTGATTTCAAGTTCGGCAGCCACACCCGGTGCCATGAATGCTTTGTTCAAAGCGAGCCCTGGTGATACAGTGTTCACCTTGGTCGTGGACTACACCACAGACTTGAACATTGAATCAACGCGGGGGATCACCGCTATCGGGGATACCATCTATGTGGTTTCGCGCATGCCAGGGACGCCCACGCCTTCCTTGGCCATCATGTACGAGTACCTGGACGGCGACCCGCAGCAGCGCAACGCTTACTCTGGCTCGGGCTATGGTACCTGGGTTTTGGGGTTGTCGGCGAACAGGGACAAATACATTTACGCGTCTGTCTCCTTTCGCACCTCGATCCGCGTGTACAACATGACGGACCAAGCTTCGCCGCGCGGATACTGGGTGCCCATTTTGCCCATCGAGTATCATCCGTCAGAGCCGGGCGGCCACGATGGGACCGGCCGGAGCATCATCCGCGACGTCGCGGTGATTCCTGGCGCCGACTATTCGTTGACGAACACGCCGTTCTATACCTCCCGCAACAGCGACTCCACGGGCCGCATGGGTGGGGTTGCCGTGTGGACCGGGGGCACGCAGACTGACCCGAAAGGGTATGTCGGGCAAAGGGTCACGGATGTAGCTGCGGATCTCTCTTGGCTGTGGTGGACTCCCTATGGCCTCTGTTGCGACCGGAGTGGCAACCTCTATGCGTGTGGCACAGATACCACGCGACGCTGGGTTAAAGTGTTTTCGGTGATGGGGAACTTTGCAGTAGAATTCGAGGAACTCCCTGCCCGTTTCAGTTCGTCTCGCCGCGACCCGAGCGGTGCCCCAATGCTGGAGCCAACGGATGTAGCGTTGAGCAGTGACGAAAGATCCGCCTACGTGATCGACGGAAGGGCCCGTCGTGCATTCGCCTTCAGGAGGGGCGGCACAAAGGTAGCCCCCGCACTCCATGGAGCACCGAAGTCGTGCGATTTGTTGCAGGTTTATCCGAACCCCTTCAACGCGGACACGCGCTTAAGGTTCGAATTGGCAGAGCGTCAAGCCGTGCGGTTGAAGGTGCTCAATGCCAGGGGTGAGGTAGTGCAGGTTCTTCTCGATGGAGTGCTGGAAGCGGGACCGCACGAAATGAGGTTCTCAAGTGAACAGCTGGCCACAGGAGTCTACCTAATCCAGCTTCGCGGTCAAAAACTATTGGCAACTACCAAGGTGGTGCTCCTCAAGTGAAGTGCCCCAGGGTTTGCGACATTTGGGGGGTATGGGCGTGTGTGTTTCTTTTGCCCCTTGCAGTACCCTTCGTGTGGCCGCAGGAGCCCATGCCGGAGGCGCGAGGAGTCTGGATGAGCCGGGATGTGATCCTTGGCGGCCCGGCACGCATGGAGCAGGTCTTCTATCGGCTCGCTGGGGCCCATTTCAACCGTGTCTTCGTTGACGTCCACTACAAGGGGGCTACCATCTATCCGAGCACAGTGGTGGCAGCGGCTGGAGGTCCTGAGCAGCGCGAGGAGTTTGCCGGCCGAGATCCTCTGTTGGAGGCCATCGACATAGGGCATCGGTTCGGCCTGGAAGTGGTTGCTTGGTTCGAGTATGGTCTGATGGCGCACACTAACCCCACTGATAGCACCGACCGTGGGCCTCTCATTGCTGCGCACCCCGACTGGCTCGCCGTCAGACGCAGCGGCTCCTCCGTGGTGGCCAACGAGAATGGGTTCTTCCACTGGCTCGATCCTGCGCACCCTGAGGTGGTCCACTTCATGGAAGACCTTTTTGCAGAGGTGGCCACGCGCTACCCAGGACTCGATGGCATAGAGACAGATCGCATTCGATATCCCTCCACGGAGTTTTCGTACTCTGATGCGGCGCGCAGTCGGTACATGGCTGAGACAGGCGGGAGCGACCCGCTTCTGATCGACACCCGACATCCAGAATGGGCACAATGGAGTCGATGGCGTGAGCACCAGACCACAAACTTGGCTCGGCGGATCTACCGCCGGGTAAAGACCTTGCGCCCTGACCTCTTGGTGAGCGCCGCGGTGGCACCGCCCTACATGCTCCTGGCTGGAGAGAAGCTCCAGGCATGGAATGTGTGGGCGGACAGTGGCTATGTGGACGCGCTGGAACCGATGCTTTACTTACCAGACCAAGATTTGCAATACCAGCTCAACCTGTGCCGCAGTTTGGTGCCGAGTACCTTTGCGCTTTACCCTGGGATTGCTTACCAGGGTGATGCCTCATTGCGCTTCCAGCTGACGCGTGTGCGCGAGTCCGGGTGGAAAGGGGTGACCATCTGGTACTACGGCGCGATGAACGAACAGACGTTGCAGACGCTCGGCCAAGATATCTTCGCGCAGCAAACCTATCCGCCGCACACGGAGCTCATAGTGGATGATGCAGACCCGATCAGATTCAGGTGCTCAGGGCCCTGGCAGAAGATCCAGAGTGGATATGCTGGGGGTGCCCTCCAACTACCGCCGGGGGCCGAAGATGCCCATGCCTTCTGGGAGGCCCGAGTGCTGAGAGAGGGACTCTACGAGATCTTTGCATATTGGCCAGCTGTGGCAGGGGCATCCAGAGAAGTCTATTACGGGGTGTCCACAGGCGAGAGAGACATATCGTGCCTGGTTGACCAGGGACGCAACTCTGAAACGTGGGTGTTTTTGTGCGCTGATACCCTCCGCCACGGACGAAAGGTGACGATCTCAGTCCGCGGTGCGGCAAGTGGCAGGGTTACTGCCGATGCAGTTCGCTTGCTGTGGGTCCGGGAGTTGACGCTGGATGATTACCATGTGCCTGACAGCGTGCGCATCGAATTGAAGTTCAGTAGAGCTGTAGACACAAGCAGCGCCACACGAGCCGACAGCTACGCCTTGGAGCCAGATGCCAGCGTGCTCACGGCAACGCTGATTTCGGCAGATGGTGCCGCTGTGTGTCTTCAGGTGACTCCTCTTGCACGCGAGCAGTCCTATCGGCTCCGTCTGCCTGGCGTGCGGGATAGGGCAGGTAACCCTTGCCGCACGCAGGAGCTCACTTTCAGCTTCTCGCCCGAGCGCAGTTCCACCTTGGTGGACGAGAGTGCCACCACGTGTCGACTCTATGGCGTCTGGAGTTTTTCACAGGAGGGGAGCGGTTTTGTGGGCCAGGGCTACATGGTGGCTGGACCGGGGAAGGGGGAGAGCAGGGCCCAATGGTGGACGCAAGTCATGCTCGATGGGCTGTATGAGCTTAGCGTCAATATCCCGAATTGCACTGTGGAACTTGCGCGCCGCGCTCCGTACTACGTGCTCCACCATTTTGGACAGGACACAGTCTACGGTGAACAACGCGCAGGGCGCGGTGAATGGCTCACATTGGGCCGGAGGTACTTTCGCGCCGGTGAGTTTGCCAGTGTCATGCTCCTCAATGCCGTCGATTCTGGAATGGTTGTCGCGGACGCATGTCGCCTGCGCCGGGTGTTGGATACACCGGTGATCAAGCAAGGACACTCAGGGGCTCTCCCCGTACCGCACCTTCTGCCGAATTTTCCAAATCCGTTCAACAACGTGACCACCGTACCCTTTGTAGTTCCGGGAGCAGGAACTGCCCAGGTCAGAGTGTTCAACGTGCTCGGTCAGGAGGTCGACACGGTAACGACGTGGGCGCCGTCGCCGGGCCTCCATAGGGTGAATCTGACGCTTGCCCAGGCACCGAGCGGCCTGTACTTTTGCCGACTCGTTTACGTCGATGAGGCTGGCGTGCAGGTGTGCAGTTCCAATGCACGTAAGATGGTGCTGGTGCGATGAACGTGCTGAAGAACAGAATGCGGGCGCTCCGTGGGGTGGCCAGTGCTACAATTGGGTGTCTTCTCTTGTTGACTTGGTCTGGACACCTTTCGGGCCAGGTACCGAAGGGGAAGATCGCTGGTAAGGTCACCGATGCCGAGACCAAGCAAGGTCTACCAGGGGCAAACGTGATCATCCAGGGTACCACACTTGGTGCGGCAACCGGTCGGGAGGGGGAGTACTACATTCTCAACGTGCCTCCTGGTACCTATACGCTGGTGGCGCGAATGATCGGCTACCGCAGCGTGCTGGTGCGAGGGGTGACGGTGGTTGTAGACCGGACGACCACCATCGATTTTACCCTGGAAACAACGGTCCTGGAGATGGCGCCACTGGTGGTGGAAGCGGCACGGCCGGCGGTAGTGCGGGACCTGACCGCGACGGCAAAGGTGATGGAGGCGCGGGAGATTGAGACGGCCCCAGTGGAGGGGCTGCGGCGGGTGCTGGAGTTGGACGCCGGGGTGACCCGTAACCCCAATGGTACCTTCTCGATCCGTGGCGGGGGAGCATTCGAACTCCAATTCCAGATAAACGGGGTGGAGCAAATCGCTTCTAACACAGGTGTTCCCGGCTACAACCTCTATGGTGAAAAGTCAAACACAAGCTGGAAATACGATTTTAACCCGTTGGGTGTAAAACAGATGGAAATCATCTCCGGCGGTTTTAGTGCAGAGTACGGCAACGCCCAGTCGGGAGTGGTAAAGGTGGTGACCAAAGAGGGTGAGGAGACCTTCCACGGAGAACTGCGGGTGGAAATACGTCCTCCGGGCAAGTACCACTTCGGCCCCTATCTATACGGGTCGGAGACCATTGAATGGCAGCGCTGGGGTACATTTGCTAAGTGGCAGGAGTGGCGAGACAAAAATGCGCCGGGCATCCCAGACGACTCGCTGAGGACTTATTACTACAATCGTTGGGTCGCTAACCACAGCCCGGGGCCGAACAATTCCTCTAATCCGCTGGGCGTGTACGACTACCGGAAACTAGTCTATCAACGCTACATGTTCGGGTTCGGCGGCCCTCTTGGGGGTGGCGACCGGCTGCGCTTCTACGTCTCTGGCGAGTATCGATCTGCCCCTCTTCGTATTCCCAGCGTAGAACGGGTGCAGACCTACCAGAACTATGTGCTGAATCTGAGCTGGCGAATAGGCAACGCGGACAAGCTCAAGCTGATGGGCCAGTATCAGGCGCATCACGGGGCGGTTTGGTCTGGCTCCGACGATATCCGTTGGGCTTCTGTGATTGGGCAATATCCAACCTGGAAGTATTGCCTGGTTCTGGAGAGTCCGAAGGATGAGATCACGACCGCGCGGACGCTTTCGTGGACAAGGGTTTTTGGCCCACGTACGTTCTTTGAAATCGCCGCATGGCATCAGCGTGAGCGGTACGTGGAGCGCAACCTGCCCATCATTACTGCAACTGACCCGAGATTGGTGCCCGCGGGCCCGTGGGATGAGGACTTTCGGCGCATTGTTTACGAGTTTACCTCCCTGTATGCCCTCGACGCGCAGACGGACGTGTGGAACGTGAGCGCGGATCTGACCAGCCAGGTGACTCCCCGACACCAACTGAAGCTTGGCGCACGTGGGCAGTATTGGGACACGCGGTATGCAGGCGAGTCAGGAGCGCGTATTAATTCGTTTGTCGCCTATTCGGGCTTTGCGGAGTACTATCACGCATACCCACTGTACGTGGCCGCATACGCGCAGGACAAGATGGAGTTCCAAGGCATGGTGGTCAATGCTGGGCTTCGGCTGGACGCGTTCAACATGAACGCCCCCGTCCCTGTCGACCGCTTTCGGCCGTTCTACCAGGGCACAGGGCAGGGCGGAGGACCGTATGTCGGCGACGTAGGGGACCCACGCACGCGCCGCTCGAAAAGTCATCTTGCCGTGTCGCCGCGTTTTGGCCTTTCGTTTCCGGTGGGGGAGCGCACGGCTTTCCGTCTCCAGTATGGCCATTTTCACTCTATGCCGCTCTTCCGCCATGCGCTCTCCAAGAACACATGGCAAGGCTGGCGCATGTACGGGAATGCCGATCTGGGGTTCAAGAAGACCGTAAGCTACGAAGTGGGTCTGCAGCAGAGTCTTGCCGGGACGCATCGCCTGGACGTGGCGGCTTACTACAATGACCGCGTCAACCAAACGGTAAGCGCGCGCGTGCACTCGCCTACCGGTTCGCAACAGGAGGCGCCGCAGAATCCTTACTACCTCACCTACGAGAACAACGGCTACGGTGCCTCACGGGGCATAGAGGTGGCGCTGGAAAGGGTGGCTCCCGGAGAGTGGAAATACCGCTTGAGTTACGCTTTCGCCCGCACCTCTCAGGGAGCCTATGGGGCCATCGACGTTTATGAAAATCCCAGTGACCCGCGCAGTGTAGTGGAACGCCGGAGCGCCAACGACTTTCTGACCGAGGAGGACCGTACGCATTCGTTTCGCGCCTTACTCTCCTACACGGTGCCGGGCCGGGTGTGGCGAGAACTCTTGGGAGGGGAGCGGCTGAAGGATGTGGTGCTCACTGTGATATACCAGGCGCGCAGTGGTTCACCGTTCACGTATGTGACCAGCTACGATGAGTTCACCGACGTAGTCAACAACCGGCGCTACCCACTGGAGGCAAAGACAGACCTAGGCCTCCAGGTGCGGGTCCCGCTTGGTTCGCTTCAACCTCTGTTATCGGTCCGCATTGAGAATCTGTTGAACGATCGCTGGCTTACCCCACTTGCGGGCGAGGAGCTGCGCAACTGGGTTGAGTATGGCATCAGCAGGGACACGCCGCCCTCCAGCAGTGACCCAAACGACCCTCAGGCCAAGATCTATAAACTTAGCTACTTCCGCGCCTATCGTAACGCCCCACGCGAGATCTATTTTACCGTGGGATTGGGGTTTTGAGTGTGAGAGCTTGCATGCGACAAGAGAGTGCGTTTCGCTGGTGCCTTTTGCTAGCCGCGGCTGCGGTCTGCGCGGGCCTCGCAGTGAGGAGCGCTGCGCAAGTGGAAGCCACGGCCATACCGCTTACGCGAGGACAGCTATGGGAGACCGTGAACGTGGCCAAGATGGGGCCGGTATTCCAGAACTGGGCACGTAAGGGCTACGGGATGGACTGGCCAGGCTTCGACCCGGAGCTGATTCCACGCCAAGTGGGCGGAGGCACCAGCCACCACGTGGGGGGCGGATTTTGGGCCGGCGGATTGCGCCCCTCCACCCGGGACAGCGTCTGGGGAGTTGCCGATTGGGCTATGTTTGCGACCTCGGTCGGGCTATCCCCCACCGACAGCCCATACCTTCTCCTCCGCCACCGCCTGCGCTGGCCCAACGGTGAGAACTATTGGCTGCGTACAGACCCTGGAGAAGCGGAAGAGGTGATTGACACAGCGTGGGAGTTCAACCCGCAATACCGCTTTCCATATCGTCCCCCTCGTTTCTTGCCCGTGCGGGTAAAGCGGACGGTCCGGTGTTGGAGCGGGTCCGCAAAGGATGAGAAGTACATCATCATCGAATACGTCATCACCAACATAGCCCGCGAGGGGCATATCTTCGACCCACAGGTGGCCTCGCCAGAAGTCTATCGGATGCTCGCCCAGGACTCCGTTGTCCAGGACCTGTACGTGCTTTTCACCTACGCCTTTTCCATCAACGCGCGGGGATGGACCATGCTCTTTCCTCAGTTGCCGCCAGGAGCCTTGAACAACCGTTTCTTGTATGATGCGCGGCAGAGAATGGTCTATGGCTGGGCGGATGACTACACCCAAGCCCCCGGCAACGAGAAATTCGACCCCTATGTGTATGGCAGTGGCGGCCCACGGGGCGGCAAAGAATGGCTGGCACCCGCATTCGCAGGGATCAAGTTCCTGTATGTTTCGCCAAACAAACGCGGTCAGGTCAATGCCATCAATCAGGTGGGTTGGTCCGTGAGCGAGCCGGCGCACGCTTTTCCCTTCACCGGCCTCGAGACGAACGAGCAGTGGTACAGTGCCATGAGGGACCTGCGCAATACCTACCAGGCCATACTCTTTCCTCAAGGCCTGGCTGACGAGCGCTGGGGGAGGTCCCGGATGTGGACAATGGTTTCGCTGGGGCCCTGGGACCTTGGTCCGGGTGATTCGCTGCGCGTGGTGATGGCCGAATTGGTTGGCAGCGTGAGCTCTGAGGTGGTGTTTGACCCCGCCACTACGGAGCAAGACATTGCCAAGGCAAGCCTGGCGGACCTCAACGCCACGGCACAAAGAGCTCAGTTCAATTTCGACCATCAGTACAACGTGCCGGATCCGCCTGCCGCGCCGGAGCACATAGAGCTTGCGCGACTGACCGGTACGAGGGTGGGGAACATTATCCGCTGGGATGCTGCGGGAGAGCTCCTGCCGGACCAGGACTATTCTGGTCAGGAGGCCTATGATGTGGCCGGCTATCGCATCTATCGCTCTGACTATTTGCCCATAGGCCCCTGGCAGCGAATTGCAGAGGTACAGATCAGCGATCCAAGGTATTTTGACCCGATTTCGCACACTTACACCTTTGTCGACTCTCAGGTCGTCGTTGGTTTTGGATACTACTACGCTGTTTCTGCTTTCGATACGGGCCATGATCACTGGCCTCCTGACCTCACCGCCGTCTTCCCGGAGACCAATAGCAACCGGGTCCCTGTATTGGAGAGCTCTTTCTACCCGAATCATACAACTACCCCATTTGTGGCCACATTTTCGGCGGTCAACACGACGCTTGACCAGGTGCTCGTTGTGCCCAATCCTTTTGTCATGCGTTCGGGCTTCATTACACCTGGTGCTCAGGATGTAATCTCGTTCATGAATATCCCAAGCCCGTGTACCATCCGGATTTACACCATCCGCGGCGACTTGGTCGCGACAATTGAACACACCGAGGATACCGGAATTGCGCAATGGGATCAGGTTACCGATTTTGGTCAGTTTGCGGAGAGCGGTTGCTACATTTACCACCTTACCTCGCACGCGCAGGCGACGAGAGGGGCCACCCGCATCGGCAAGTTTTGTGTCGTGAGGTGACTGTATGAAGTGCGCAATGCACAGACCGGTTCTGGCGCTCCTGCTTGCCGTGGCAGTCGCCATTCCAGGCCAGGCGCAGTTTCGCAAGGTGGGCACGGCTGGCTACACATTTCTTGAGATACCGGTCACTGCCCGCGTGGCGGCTCTGGGTGATGTGGGCGTGGCGCTGGTTGATGCCGGTCCGGAGGCGCTTTTTGTCAATCCCGCCCTCCTTGCGCACCTTGGCGGCATGCGGGCGCTGAGCGTGTCCTATGCCCCGTACCTGGCAGAGACGAGTCACCAGGCGTGCGCACTTGCATTGCGGCTTCCCGGGCGCATGGGCGTGTGCGGACTTGGCGTCAACCGGCTCGATCTAGGTGAGATGGTAGAAACCGTCAATGCCGATATTGACAATCCAGGTGGTGCTTACATCGTACGTGGCACCTACAGCGCCGAAGCTCTGGCGATAGGGCTGTCCTATGCCCATCAAGCCACCGCTTGGTTTTCCTACGGCTTAACCCTGCGCTATGTGCGCGAACGAATTGCCGTTTATAGCTCCGATAACGTTCTCGTCGATTTGGGGATGGTCTACACGACCGGATTCCGTTCCCTGCGCCTGGGAGGCTATGTGCAGAACTTTGGTGTGGATAGCCGATACATCGGCGACTCGTTCAAGATGCCTATGGTTTTTCGGCTTGGGGCGGCCATGGAGCTCTTGGGGAGCACCAGCAGCCAGTACCGCCTCACGGTTGCGGCCGACGCTTTGCATCCGAGCGACTATAGCGAGCGTCTGCACGTGGGAGCAGAGTGCTGGTTGGCAGATCTCGTGGCGCTACGGACCGGGTACAAGTTCAACTATGACGAGGAGGGCCTCACCCTCGGATTTGGTGTCAAGAAGAGGACAGGCCGTGGGCTCGTCTGTTTTGACTTGGCGCACACCGACTATCACCGCCTTCAGTCAGTGTTGCGCGTGAGCTTTTCTGCAGAGTTTTGAGGAGTGCCGTTGGTGAATTCAAGCGTTGGCAGAGTAGCCTGTCTCGTGGTGGGGCTTTGGGTGCTCTGGAGCGGGGCCTCTGCCCAGAAGTTGCAGCCTGTGTCTGTGAGCGCCTGGGCGGCCTATGACCATGGGTTTGGACTAAAGAAGGGTCAGGGCCTGCGGCAAGTGAACGGTTGGGCGACGGGATGCGCCGCCTCTTTCCGCCTCACACGCGCGGTTGGCCTCGGGATACGGGCAGGCTATTTCGACCTACAGATCGAGCAGGACAGGGCAGTGGAGCAGTGGGGGTGGGCCTTTTGGCAGCGATTCTACGGCAACTATGTGCGCGATCTCCAGTCAAGGGACAAGTCATATCGAGCCACGTTCACGCCTGATCAACACCTCTACATGACCGAACTAATGCCGCTTGTCACGCTGCGTTGGCCGGACAAAGGGAAGGCCGCACTGCATCTGGCAGTTGGCGCGGGAGCGTTGTTCTATGAGCGGACGCTCCGCCTGCACGAAGTCTGGGAGAAGCATTTTCCAGAACTGAACTATGTGTTTGTTTACGACTACTACAACCATGCGGAGGTGCGCAAAGGTGTTGTGTACGCCGCGCGGTTTGAGGTGGGGTGCGAGTTGATGGTGCAACGCTACGTATGCTTACGCGTAAGTGCTGCATGCGGCCGCATCTTTCCCGCAGGAGGGAGGAGCTACGAACGCTTCCCCATGACCACACTTGGGGAGCTGGTGGGCGCATTGGTCTTTTTGTACTGAGGGAGACAAGCCAGGGAGAGCCGTCCCCGTGCACACCCTGAAACGAGTTTTTGTCTTGGCAACACTGAGTGTTCTTATTAGGGCAGGGAATGAGTTGTTTGCGGCCGAGGAGCAAAGTCAGTGGTGCGTACAGTTACACTGGGGGACGGTCGCGCCTATTGGCACTTTGAAAGAGTGGTTTGCGCCGAGCCAACGCTTTGGGGGGATTCAGGTGGGACGATGGGATGCTAGCGGCTGGTCGTGGCGGGTGGGCATGGAGCTCCTTGAACTGGCCAAGGAGAATACATCGCGCCTCTACTACCGTGACCTTGATCTGTATTTTGGTTCCGTAAGTGCGACGGTGCGCGCAAGTCATGCCTTGGCCTCCTGGCGTCGGCTACAGGTCTTTGCTGGCGGCGGCGTGGGTTTGCACCATTGGCGAGCCACACGCGGAGCGTATCAGCTGGCAGAAGTGTTTGTGCCGGCGCGCGAGCAGGACCAATGGAGCTGGGCCTTTGAGGGTGGTATGGGGGCGCGCATGGCATTGGGCGGCCGGTTCGGCATTCTTGTTGAAATTGGCTACCGCCTGATCGTGGGCGAGCTCTGGCCTGCGCTCGCTTTGCGCCTGGAAAACGTGAGCGGCCTCCAGAGCCTTTTCTGCACTTTCGGTGTGCAAACTGCATTCTGAGAACCTTTCCTCCATGGCCCAGAGCCTCTCCTTTGTCTCGCAGAAGCGACTCGTGTCGTTGGATGCTCTGCGCGGGTTCACCATCGCCGCCATGCTCATGGTCAACAACACCGTGCACGACCAGGCCTATCCTTCATGGTTTCGTCATGCCCCCTGGGGAGGCCGAGTAACCTTCTGCGACCTGATTTTCCCCTGGTTCTTGTATTGCGTGGGCGTGGCCATTCCGTTTTCCTACGGCGCCTTTAGAGCAAAAGGCGGCACGCATCTCTCTTACCTGACAAAGGCCGCGCGGCGCGCTGGGATCTTGGTCTTGTTGGGTATCGTGCTTGTTTCCAGTACTGCCAGGCGGGTGGTAGTCGGCCTCGATGTCCTCCAGCTGATCGGCCTAGCCTACCTGGTAGGGGCATGCGCGTACGCCCTTTCTCCTGCGCTCCGCACAGGGTTGGCGGTGCTGCTCCTGGCGGCTCATTGGGTGCTCCTTTCCTTCGTGCCCTTCGCCGGCTGTCCTGGTGGTACGCTCCTTCCCGACTGCAACATTATCAGCTACGTGAATGACAAGTACCTTGCCCAGTTGCACCTAGCTGGCGCCGTTTCGGTAGTACCGACCGGTGCCCTAGTATGCGGGGGTAGCATTGTGGGCGACATCCTTCGCAGCGGAACGGGCGCTGTGGGGAGCCGCGTCCGCACTCTTGCGTTCATCGGCTTGGCCTGCACAGGGGGTGGCCTCCTATTGGGTCTCCAGCTGCCGCTGATCAAGGCTCTTTGGACTGCCTCGTTCGTCCTCTTTGCGGTAGGAATCGCCACGGTTCTCCTTGCCCTCTTCCACTGGCTTATTGAAGGGCGGGGATACAAGTCCTGGGCATTTCCTTTTGTGGTCTTCGGGATGAATGCCATTACTGCCTATTTCCTCTCCGTCATGGTGCGCGTCCACACCCTGCAGGAGTGGCAGGTTCAAGTTGGGGGCACAACGATGTCGGTCCGCGAAGCGCTGTGGCGGTGGCTGGATTCCGTTCTGGGCGCGACTGCGGCGTCGTGGACGTACACATGTGCATATGTCCTCGTCTGGTGGTTAATCCTTTACTGGATGTATCGCCGCAGAATTTTCTGGAAAATCTGAAGAAGGCCTCTCCTGGCGCAAGACCATTCCTCGGTTCGATAGACGTTTGATGGCGAATTAGCCCATGTCCCGAGTGCCATAGTTTCCCCCGTGGTTCTTGTTCGGCGATGGTGCCATCTACTACCTGACGGGCGGGGTCGTGGGTACGCCCTCAAGAACATGCTGCTTATGCTTATCGAAGACGAAAAGACATGCACCAACCTGGAGCTCATTTCGCCGAGTTTTTGGGCGCGCTGGGCGTAGACGTGGGTCACCACGTGATGGTCCATTCCTCATTGCGCAGATTGCGCGCTGCTTTTCCTGGCTTGAATGCTCAAGATTTCATCCGGGTGCTGCAGCGGAAGGTTGGACAGCGAGGCTCGGTCCTGATGCCTGCCTTCACTTACTGTTTCAAGCGCTTGGACAGCAGGGGAGAGGTCTTCGATCCACAGTCCACGCCCAGCAAGGTCGGTGCACTTTCAGAAGTGTTCCGCACCATGCCAGGGGTTGTTAGAACTCTCTCTGCTACGCACTCATTTTGCCTCTGGGGACAAGCGGCGCGGGAAACTGCCGCGGACAACGCCCCCGCGAGCCCACTGGGAGAAGGGAGTGTACTTGAATGGCTCGCTCGGCAAGACCATGCCTCCGTGCTCTTGCTAGCCACCGATTTTTCTGCCCTAAGCTTCTGCCACTACCTTGAAGTCAAGGCGCCGGTGCCGTGGGTGGCGATATTCCCCTGGCACTACATGGGAGTGTTGCCGATCGGGGTTTCCACAACAGGGGAGCAGCCACTGCGCGAAGTTCCTGGCTGTTCGAAGGGTTTTCTAGCCTTTGAAGAACACCTCTTGCAGCGGCGCCTCGTGCAGCGTGTGACAAGAGGGAGCTTTTGGGCCTATTGCCTGGGGGTGAAGCTGCTCCTTGACGAGGGTGTGCCTTTTTTCCGCAAGTTCGCTCATCGCCTTCTCTGTCCGCCAGGAGAATGCCCCGCCTGTGATGAGAGGAGGAAGGCATTGTTAGATGGCGGGGCTCTGTCCCGATCCGATGGGGCGTGAACACAGCCCACAGGTGACGCAGGAATCGCTTGACAATCTCCAGGTGGTTTCATAGATTTGGCGGCAGCGTTTTCTCACCACCACCACGGAGGATTTCATGCACGAGGTACAGGGCCCCTACACCATTCACGTCGTGTCGCATACCCACTGGGATCGAGAGTGGCGCTATCCGTTCCAAGAGTTTCGCATGCTCCTGGTGGATATGTTCGATGCGCTGATAAAGCTGTTGCAGGAGAGACCAGACTACAAGTACTTTCTCCTCGACTCGCAGACCATCCCCTTGGAGGACTATCTCGCGATCAAGCCTGAGAACGAACCCATCTTGCGCCGCTTAGTTGAAGAGGGGCGCATACAGATTGGGCCGTGGTACACCCTTCCGGATACCCCGGAAATCAGCGGCGAGTCGATCGTTCGCAACCTGCTCATGGGCACCCTCATCACTGAAGAGTGGAAGGGAAAGAAATGGTCGGGGTACAGCCCCTTCTCCTTCGGGCAATCGTCCCAGATGCCACAAATCTACCGAGGGTTCGATCTGGACCACATGTTCTTCTATCGTGGCAACAACGACCGCATCACCAAGCACGAGTTCATCTGGGAAGCCCCGGACGGAAGCAGAATCATGGGGATGCGTTCGGTGAACCCCTATGGGCGGGCAAACTGGTATGTGCATGTCTATCGGCCTGTGGCTTTGAACAAGTGGCCATTTGAATGGGACTACCACTGGCGGGAAGGACAGCTGCCGTTCCATCCCTGCGACGAAGAACTCTATGGGTTCGACTACTGGCTTTTGGAAGGGAAACATCTGGAGAAACTGTACCTAGAGAATCTCCCCAAGGCTCTGGCGGAAATTAAGGCGCACGCCGTCAAAGGGGCCACGTGTGACCAGCTCCTGTATCTGGACGGTATGGATCAGGTGAACCCGTACCCCCGTACTCCCGAGATCATCGCGGAGGCTAACAAGCTCAACACTGGGGACACATATATCCACAGCTCGTTCTACGACTATGTTGAGGCTGTGAAGGCGCGGGCAAAGGACCTGAAGGTGATGCGCGGGGAGTTCCGCTATACGATGGTCGATGGTCTATGGCAGAATCTCTTTCCCGGCATGCTCTGCGCCCGGATGTATCTGAAGCAGCAGAACCGCGCCTGCGAACTCAAGCTGCAAAAAAATGCAGACACTTGGGCCGCGCTGGCGAACCTTGTAGGGATGGAATACCCTGAAGGCATGCTTCGCCTGGCCTGGAAGTATCACCTCGCCAATCAGTCTCATGACAGCATCGCCGGTTGCAGCGTGGACCTGGTGCATGAGGACGTGGAATACCGCAACCGGCAGATTCGCCATCTGGCTGATAATGTCACCAGGCGGTCAATGGCGCACATTGTGCGGAACATTGACAACAAGCGGTTGCCAGAAGACGCCGTATGTCTCATTGCCTTCAATCCCACCCAGTATCAGCGCAGCGAGGTGGTGAATGCCATCATCGATCTCCCCGAAGAATCAGGGGCAAAGTGGTTCACTGTAGAGGATGAGACAGGGAATCAGCTCCCCGTACAGTTCATCCGCTCGTACCCGTTTGGCCCTATCGTCAAGAATCCATACGAGTTTCCCATCCCCTACAAGGCGCGTCGGGTCCATTGCGCCATTGGACTCAATGACGTCCCAGGGCTTGGCTATCGTTCTTTTGTGATCAAACCTCAGCCTGGACGCAAGTTGAATTATGGGAGCCTTTCGCCGGCGCCGAACGTGATGGAGAACGAGCACCTGCGGGCGGAGATCGGCCCTGACGGGCGGGTCGACCTCGTATGCAAGTCGAGTGGCGTACGGTACAGGGGCCTGCACTACTTCCTGGACTTTTCCGATGTCGGCGACCACGCGACGCAGCGCCGGGCTGACATGGACGAGGAGATCAGCAGTATCGGCGCGCAGGCCGAAATCGGCAAAGTCGTTGACGGACCGGTAATGGTGCAGTATCGCGTCAAGCTCACGATGATGCTGCCCAAAGATGCGCTCGCGGACGGGAGTCGCCGCAACCCGGAGCGAGTGCCTTTTGAGATCGTCTCCTACCTGACTCTCAAAAGCGGTGCACCGATGCTTGAGGTGCACACCGAATTGACTAACAACGTCCGCGACCACAAATTGCTCGTGATGTTCCCCTCAGGCTATTCTCGGGCCGAAAGGTCCTACTCAGAGACGCACTTTGACGTCACCGAACGGGACATCCATCTGCCCGACACCTCCACCTGGAAAGAGCCGATGCTCCCGTATTACCCACAGTACATGTTCTGCGGGGTGCAGGGAGAAGGACATGGTTTGGCGATTCTTAACGTCGGGTTGCCCGAG
This sequence comes from candidate division KSB1 bacterium, assembly GCA_034506335.1. NCBI lineage: Bacteria > Pseudomonadati > Candidatus Zhuqueibacterota bacterium. The sequence goes on along the minus strand of JAPDPR010000007.1, from coordinate 49,032 downwards.
TATGCGGTGTTCGAAGATGAACAACGCACCATTGGGCTGACCCTGGTCCGCACTTACCGCTTCCCGATCATCGGTGCGGATCCCGAAAATGTGGCCACCGACGAAACGCAGGTAATGTGCCAGTGCCTCCGCCCGTTCACTTTTGACTATGCCGTCTACCCTTATCAGGGCGTGTGGCATGAAGGCGGTGTCTACGAGTACGCGAATCGCTTTAACCTAAAGTTGCGCCTGGTGCAGGCCGGGCGCAGCACTGGAGAACTGCCGCCTAGTTTGAGTTTCATCGACATCCAGCCTGGCACACTGGTCCTTTCCGCTGTCAAGCGCTCCTCACGCAGCGACGGGCTGATAGTGCGCGTGTTCAATCCCACCGAGGAGACCGTGGACGGTTCGATAAGCTTCTGGCGTCCGGTGCGCGAGGCGCGGTTGGTAAAGCTGAACGAAAAGCCCATCGGTCCGGCAAGATGTGAAGGGCGCTCCGTGTTCCTGCGCGCGGACAAGAACAAGATCGTGACGTTGGAAGTGTGGCTCGACTGACAAGCTTTCTCCTGTGAAGGGGGTGTGGGTGACTAGGCGCTGCGAGGGCGCTGGTGCCTCGAAGGAGTCGGTCTTCGCAGCGGTCAAATAGGCTTTCAAAACCCTGTACCACTCACTGCATGGAGGAGTTGCGATGAAAGCTAACTGCTGGCTTGGTGCTGTTCTGTTGGCGTTGCTTCTCCTGAACGCAAGAGCATTTGCCGATGGAAACCCGGAGTTCAGCGGGACCTGGAAGCTCATCCCTGACTTGAGCACGGAGATCGACCTCTACGCAACGCTTACCATCGACGTCACTCTCAAGGAGAATGGTGTGCTGCTGGTGCAAACCTGGGGCACGAGCCGCCGCTTTGTTGACTCGTTAGACCTTCGTACCGATGGTGTAGCGATCAAGGTACCGGTCAAGAACCGGGTGTTCCCCACGAACGTCTTCATGGGCCTAGCAATGCCTGTGGGAAGTGAGCGTGAGCTGGTGGCGCACTGGGAGAACGGCGGTAGTGTGCTCAAGCTGCGGGAAAGCTTCACGGTCCGGGGCTCGCAGGGGCTGTCTCAGGTGGCTTGCACTCATACCTATGAACTGCGTGAAGGAGGCGACATACTGATCTATGAGATCGTCCGTTCATCACGGCCGGGCCACACCCTGCACTATGTGCTCAAGAAAGCCGGCCGCCGGGAGGCATACTACTACAAGCTTCAAGACAACTGGGAGGTCGCGGGCAAGCTCCCGGAGCAGGCGCTGCTGATAAGTCTGCAGGGAATCGTAAACACCACCGGTCCCCGCCTTTACCTCATCTACCCGGAGACCTGGCCATTCCACTATGTCGTGCCGGTTTTTGAGTTTTACCAGAAGAAGAGGTACTTCACCTTCACCCAGCTCAAGTCGCTCAACGAGGCACTGGAGACGTTTCGGGACGTGCCAAAGGGATACGTGGTGTGGGACCCGGCGGTACGCACTTCCCTGATCGTGGCGTTTACGGTGGCGGGTGTGGAGAAGGCTGTGGTGGTCACTGAACAGTTTGTGCCACTGGTGGAAAGCTATGGGCTGCACATGGTGGAAGACCTGCGCGGCAAGTTCCACGGGATGACCGATGCACAGATCTACCAGTGGGCTTATGACCGTTATTGGGATCGTTGCAGTCGCGATTTTATCATTTGGCTCGGGGGCGATGCGGGACCGGTCATGAAGCCCGGCGTTGCCGACTGGGGCGTTTGCAAGAGGGCCTTCTTCAACGATCTATCCACCAGGCCAGAGGACGAAGAGGAGTACGCCCTCGCTCGCAAACTGCTGAGCCAGATGAACCCGATGTCCATGGTCATGGGGTGGCACTCGTATGCCAAGGACAAGGAGCGCGACCACGTGACCTTAACTTCCAGTTTTGGTCTGCGGGTAGAGGGGCTGCACACCATCCCCAATCTGAGCTTTAGCCATCAGGTGCAGCCCACCCCTGGTTTTGTATTCAAGAACAACCACCATGTTGTCCCCGGAAAGCGTTACAAGCCGAAGAAGAAGGTGTACATAACCTGTATTCAGACAGATGGAATGGGTATCGGTGCCTGGAACCGACCGGGCCGGGGGGAAATCCCTTACGCATGGGAGGTTATCACGAATCGGCTCTGGATGGAACCGGCAGTTCAGGAATACTTCTACACGACAGCAACGCCGAATGACTACTTCCTGGGGGCTCTGTCTGGGCCCGGCTACCTGTATCCAAAGGCTGTGCCACCGCACATGCTCCCCGGGTTGATTGCTATGGCGAAAGATTTCATGGAGAAGCACGACCTGAGGGTGTTTGAGATTATGGACTACTCTGAGGGAGCGACGGTGGAAGGAAACACCGAGCTCACAAAGGAGGTGGTAGAGGCTTACTACAAAGGCATGCCAGATGCGATCGGTTTTGTAAACGGATACGCGCCCTCGTACACGTTCGCGATCAAGGACGGTAGGCCTTTGATCTCCTACGATTACTATCTGTCACCCACGAAGCCTGAGGACGAAGCGGTCGAAGACCTCAAGGAGTTAGCCGCCATAAACAAGAAGCGTCCGTACTTTTTGTTGATGCATGTGCGCGAATCAAGTGACGTGAAACGTGTGAAGCGCATTCTGGAGAAACTGCCAAAGGAGTTTGAAGTGGTGCCTTTAGACCTTTTTCTCGCAATGGCGGGAACAGAACCGACTTTCCAGGAGCGTTTTCTCGCCAAGTAGCGCTGCCCGAGAGGATAGGCAGGCCGAAAGCTTGCTGCGGACCGGCGTTTGGCGCAGGCGGGTGCTTTGCGGACTCAATGGCTGAGGGGTGCAAGTCACGGTCCGACGGAAAAGGGGGACTGCGGGGGGTGGTCGTGCGAAGCGTTTTCTCGCGCTGGTGCGCTAGGAGCTGGGCGCCATGGGGGGACGGTCAGTTGTCTCCGGAGAAGTGGATTAGCGCCGCGCAGCGACTGTGCGAGGGGAGGTTTACGCGTCTTTCCGGGGCGCATGCACCTAAAAAAATGCGAGAAAACGCACTGAATGACATTTTTCTCTTGACTTTTTATTGCAGATTCGTTATAATATGCGTCGATAACTTTGGCGCTCAATGCCGTTTCCCCATCCATCATCGAGTGGAGCACGACGGAGACTATGTGGACGCTTCATCAAGATGCGATGTTGGGGAGGGTTGGTGTCGTGGTAAAGGGAGTAAAGCTTCCGGGTGTAGGTCATCCCTAGCCGGGCTTTATTCCCTTTTCTTTTTGGCCGTGGTCTTGCTGCGAAAGGAGGTGAGTGCCGGAGGGTAGGCGGTAGTGAGTTCAGGAGTGTTGTCCGAGAGACCCCTAAACTGGAGGAGCATGGACATGCACAAACGCATCCTACAACTGGCGCTGTTTGTCCCCATCGTCCTCGTCCTTTCGTTGGTGGCAAGCACGTCTTTGTTTGCGGTCACCGGCAAGATCGCTGGGCGGGTGACGGACGCCGACACAGGTGAACCGCTACCCGGCGTCAACGTGATCATCGAGGGGACGACGATGGGGGGCTCTACCGACTTGCAGGGTCGGTACTTTATCCTCAACGTCCCACCTGGTGTGTACTCGCTCAAGGCATCCTTCATGGGCTACACGGCCGTCACCAAGACTGGTGTCCGCGTGGTCACTGGCATGACCGCAGAGGTCGATTTTCAACTCTCCCCGACCGTGATCGAGGGACAGGCGGTCACTGTGGTGGCAGAGCGGCCATTGGTTGAGAAAACCCTCACCCAGTCAAAGACCACGATGGAGGCCCAGGAGCTTGACCACCGTTTGCCGGTCGGAAGCTATCGGGACCTGGTGGAGACGGCAGCGAGCACCTTCAGCGGCTATGTGCGCGGTGGTCGTAAGTACGAGACCAAGTACCTGGTGGACGGAGTGGATGTATCGGACACGTACTTCTCCGGTGGCACCGGGGCGTTCGGTACACTGGATGTAGGCCACGTTTACCAGGCATTCCGTCGTTCGGAGATCCGCGAGACGGCGATGACCGAGATGCTCTCCAGCGCCATCCAGGAATTGAACGTTTATGCCGGCACCTTTACCGCCGAGTACCCCACCGCCTCCGCAGGCATCGTGAACATGGTGACCAAGTCGGGTGGACAGAACTACACCGGCAAGATCTTCGTGCGGGGCACCCCTCTGGACAAGATCGAACACTTTGGCACCAACCCCTACTACATGAAGGACAGCAAGAAGGACGCGCAGGGGAACATCGTCCAGATCGGGTACTTTGACGAGCGCGACAAGCTGGCTGCCTCCTCCGCCATTAAGGACCAGCGTTCTGCACAGCTGTACACCTGGAGCGAACAGCTGGCCAAAGACAAGTACTACTACGACCCCAACGACTCCGTGGGCCTGGGTCGCTCTTACGAGGTGGAGGGCAATCTGAGCGGGCCGCTGCCGTTTACGGGCGGCAAAGGCGGCTTCTTCTTGACGGGGCGCTACCAGAATCTGCGTACCTCCGCCATGCCGTTCGACCTGGACAAGCGCATTGTGAGCAGCTTGAAGCTGCACTACGATTTCACTAAGGACATGCGCGTGACCCTTTACGGCCAGATCGATGACGGCGGCAAGTTGTTCAACTTTGTCAACTGGAAGTTCAACCCGAAGTGGTTGTACTACATGGAGGGCGCGCCGCGCTATAAGGACCTTGGCCTGGTCGCTTATGCCAAGTGGACCCATACGCTGTCGCCCAAGACCTTCTACGAGATCCAGATTAGCCAGAGCAACAAGACCAGCGAGCTGGGCTACCCAGACGACAACGGTGATGGCTACTGCGACATCGATGAGAAGGGCGATTTCATCGATTTCGACTCGCGGGAGGAGTACCTGCGCTACGTGGGCGGCGTGACCAAGACCGATCCGGCCACCGGCATTACCTACATCGACTGGACCACGGTCAACGGTTACGTGGGCAACTACCTCAACGAGCACCCGGATGCTGTGCTTGGGCCCAGGGACCCGAACCGCACCTTCTTCTATAGCGCGATCGACCAGACCTACATGGAGAACAAGGTCAACTTCTGGACCACCGGCGGTCTGTTCCGTCCGCGCTATCCGGCAGCGCTCTACAGCCGCACCACCAGGAATGTGACGGCCATCAAGGGCGACTTGACCAGCCAGATCACCTATAACCACCAGATCAAGACCGGATTCCAGTTCCGCTACCACTACGTAGACGTGGACAACAAGCAGGCGGAACTCGGTGGTGCTGGTCATCAGTACCCGATGGAGTGCTTCCACGTGGACATGCACACCTTCTACCCGAAGGAACTGGGCTTCTACCTACAGGACCGCATCGAGTACATGGGCATGATCGTGAACGTGGGCGCTCGTGTGGACGGCTATGACAATGACACGCGGCGCTTCAAGAACGATTTCCACCCGTGGGACTATATCGCCGATGCGATGGGTGCCCTGTGGGAGCTGCGCCCGGTCCGGGGCGAGAAGGTTGGCTGGAAGTGGTTCTTCAGCCCGCGCCTGGGTGTATCGCACCCGATCTCCGATCGTATGGCGATGCACTACTCCTTCGGCAAGTTCATCCAGTACCCGAACTTTGCCTCGTTGTACAGCGACTACAACTTCACCAACTACTCGGCCTCGCCGTCCATGACCACGGTGTGGGTGGACCAGGAGCCGATGCGCTCCACAGCCTATGAAATTGGCTTGCAGTGGGCGCCGGTGTTGGACATTTCCCTGGACGCGGTGGTCTACTACCGTGACGTGGAAAACTATGGCAACCGGCTCTGGGGCCTGACGCCGTACAAGGGTCAAGGTCTCTACATTCGCAGCTCGTGGGGCCATGCCGACTCCCGCGGTATCGAATTGACCATCGAGAAGCGCCGCACTGGCTTCTGGTCAGGGCGACTCACTTATGCGTACTCCTACATCAAGGCGGCCCAGGCCAGGACGGGCAACGACCCGACGCAGTTGACCAACTTCAGTGCCAAGACCGACAGCGCGAACTATGGCCAACTGCCGCTGAAGTGGGCAGACTACTACCCGTACCGCGAGGATAACATCGTCGTGCGCGAGACGGAGAACCCGCTGGCCGGTGGTTTTGACCGCACGCATCGCTTCGGCGCCACCCTGCTGTTCTACCTGCCATTTGACTTTGAGCTGTCGGCGGTAGGCAACGCCATGAGCGGCTTCAAGTACCTGCCCACGGAAAACATCGACCTTGACCCGTGGTTTGCCGTGAGCCCGAAGATGCGTGAAGGCCCATGGAACTACTGGCTCAACCTGCGGCTGACCTGGGAAGGGAAGCTTGCAGGCATCCGTTTCCGGCCATTTGTGGAAGTGGACAACGTCACCAACAAGGAAAACATCCTGGCTTACAACCGGACGCCGTTCTATGAGAACATCGACCAGAAGATCTTCGAATTGGGTCGGGACGGCAAGCCTAAGAGCGGTGACGAAGGCGACCCGAAGGGCTACTGGAATGTGCCTTTCGATTGGTTGGGCCGTCCGCTCTATGGTCCGGCGCGCCAGATCTGGGCCGGTCTGGAGATAGGGTTCTAAACCGCAGGTTTGCACAGAGCATTTGAGAGGAGACTGGCACATGCAAAGGCACTCAAAACTCTTTACCACCCTTCTTTTGGTGGTAGCGGCGGTGACCCTGACCCAGCTCTCGGCCTGGGCTGAGGGCCCGCAGAAGAACATGGTAATTGTTGCGGGTGAGACGTGGTGCACGTACATTCCCGCCAATTACGACTACCCATGGCCACGTCTGGCCATTCAGACCGACGTGAAGAACATCAGATACAGCCATCCGCAGGCGTGTATTTTCCAGAACAATCGCCTTATCACCAGCGGTTTGTTCGGAAACCCGCCGTGGAGCTGGATGTCGGGGAGGCTTGCCATCGATTTTAGCAACGGGTTAAATGCAGTGGAGTTTAACCCCGACCCTGCTTTTGCGGCTATTCAAGGGCCACTGGGGCCTGCGGGAAGCGAGAACTACGCCTACCTGATGTACACCCCGAATGTGGCTGGCGCCAAAGACCCGCTCCGCAACTATCACGACCCCGCGGGCGGCTGCTACCTGTCGGCGGATCGTACCCACGCCTGGGCGACCTCGGCGTGGCCGACCACCCTTGGCGTGGACGTGAAGCTGACTGCCCACTCCTGGACCATGCCGTGGGGCAACCTCGACGACTTCCACATTGTGGAGATCGAGCTTTACAACACCGGCCAGACAGACCTCAATGCCGATGGTGTGGTGGAGCGGACCAACAATCGCATCAACGCGCTGACGCTGTTCTACTGGCCAGGCTGCTTCCACTTCTATATCACCTATGACGGCGGGCGCATCTATTATGTGAACAACAACCGTTACCGCGCCAGCATCATTGACCTGACGCCAGATGAGAACGGGCACCCGTGGGACATTCACTGCCAGGCCATTGGTTCGACCACCGTGCGTCCCAATGACCACCCGGCCGTAACAGACTTTGGCGAGTATTTCGACGCCTACAATGGCTACGGCTGGCTTGGCGCCAAGAAGTGGAATCCCAATACGCTCCAGTGGGAGGAAAAGTTCTTGGCATTCAAGGACGCCAGTGGCAACCAGATTGTGCCCGCAGTGGGTGAGGGTGTGCAGCGTGGTTGGTTCCACACCAATCAGCCTGGCTGGGGCGGCGTGTTTGACGGCACGCCGAAGAAAGCACACATCGCCAGCATGGGCTGCTTCTTTGTGGACGGCGGCAAGAGCGGCGATGGCGCAAAGTTCGACCTGAATCCCAACCCGGCCATTTTCTCCGGGGGTACAGCTGGCGACCCGACCACGTTCGTGGTGAAGGACAAGTCGCAGTGGACCTACCCGGACGGTGCGCGGGAGAAGGCGACACCGGTGGTGGTCAACGACCCGGTGACCGGCCAGCCTCTGGGAATTAACCCCATCGATGCGCCGCCGCGTGGCCAGGCGATGGAACCAAACATCATCACCGAAGGCTTGATCACGCAGTATCAGTTCGACGGCGACCCCATCTGCGCCATCGGTCCATTCTCCATGGAAGTAGGCGAGCGGATTCGCGTCTACTTCTACCGTGGCTCGGGCTTCCGGATCCTCGGCCTGCGCAAGACGGTGAAGATGGCACGCGCGGTGTTTGCCTCGATCAAGCCAGACGGCTCCTACGATGTCCCGTCTGGGCCACCGGTGCCGGAGATCAAGGTGAGCGGTTCGAAGAACGTTCGCCCTCTGATCAAGTGGCAGGACCCGAGCAAGCTGGGTGCCTGCGACGGCATCAAGATCTACAAGTGCCAGGCGTGGCCGCGTTACGAGTCCACCGAAAAACTCTATCCCACGCACGGCACGTGGTGGAAGACCATGGACCCAGCGGTTGACCCCGGCAAGGATGAGATCAACCCGTTGATGACCAACAGGGATTACCTCAAGCCGCAGCAGGGTGACTACTGGGGTCCGTATACGCTGGTCAAGGTGGTGCCCAAGTCAGAGTTCGCCAACTATAAGAACACCGACACCGATGCAGCCACCTATCCGTATGCGTGGGAAGATGACACCTACACCGCTCCTGGCCAGAGCTACTGGTACTACGTGTCCAGCTACAAGGAGGGCGCGGCTGCCACTGTGCCGCCGGCTTATCAGGGATTGGACAACGTGAGCTGGCTGGAGAGCGGCAAGGTGAACATCAACGGCCGGAGCGGCTACTGGGAGAACACCTGGCCGTGGGCATGGAAGACCTCCGACTATCCAAGTGAGGGCAACATCGAGGGGTTGAAGAAACTCGGCGCTGTGTTTGTGCTCGTGTCTCCGACGGCCACTGTAGCCGATATCGAGATGGGGAGGGCCAAGATCGGCGTGCGTCCGAACCCGTACAAGCGGGTGGCCTTCCATGATGCCAGCGGCAAGCACCAGGTCATGTTCTACAACTTGCCGTCCCGCTGCACCATCCAGATCTTCGACCTAGCTGGCATGCTGGTACAGGAGGTCGACTATGTGGCGCCGGTTGCTACTAACGGGACCTATTTCTGGGACATGTACTCCCAGAACGGCAACGAGGTAGCGAGCGGCCTCTACATCTGGGTGGTCAAGTACAAGGGTGGCCAGCAGCAGGGCACCTTTGCCATCATCCGGTAGCAGTGGTCATGATCTGACAATCCCTAACCGAAGGAGATACAGATATGAAGGTGTCAAGAACCGTAGGCCTCGTTCTGGTATTCCTGCTGCTGGTGGCCTCGATGGCGGCCGCCGGGCAGCTGAGGAAGCCGGGCATCGACGGCGCCGCGTTTCTGAAGATCGGTGTGGGTGCACGGATGGTGGCTTTGGGCTCGGCGGCGACCACCATCTACGGCGACCCGAACCAGATTTTCTGGAACCCGGCGGGCATCCAGACCGATGCCGGCAAGACACTGGTAGGGCTCAACTACAACAAGTGGTTGATCGACATCAATCACACGGCGCTGGCGGTCACCCATGGGCTCGGTGACGTGGGCAGCTTCGGGTTGGGCGTCATCTACATGGGCCTGTCTGATTTGGCCGCCGACCGCGACCTCGCGCCTCCGGGCTACGAGGAGCCTGTGCCCGAGGCACCGGGAGTTGGACGCTACGATACTTACAACTACTACGATCTTGCGGTGACCCTTGGCTATAGCAAGCAGTTCACCGATCGCTTCCGTATGGGTCTTGCGGCCAAGTACATCCGTGAGAGCATTGACAACGTAGCAGCCAACGCCTGGGCGTTCGACTTTGGCGCCGTGTACGAGACGGGCTTCCGCGACTTGACCTTCGGCGCGCGCATCAACAACGTGGGCAGCGACCTCAAGTTCTACGCCATCGGGGCCTCGTTGCCGCTCTACTTCGCTATTGGCGCCTCGATGAGCGTGGCCAAGGAGGAGAACACTGCCCTGAAGGCGTTCGTAGACCTGACCAAGCCGAAGGACAGCCCCCAGCTTTACTTCGTGGGCGGCGAGTGGACGCTCTACGACAAATTGGCCCTGCGTGCCGGGTACAAGTTCAACTACTCCGGCTTCACGGATGAGCTGACTCGGCTGAAACAGACCGACGAAGGCGCATCCTTCGGCGCGGGCCTGGCACTGCCCATCTCAGGCATGAACCTGTGGTTGGATTATGCATTCACCCAGTTCACCGTGTTTGACAATACCCACCGGTTCAGCCTGAGGTTCCAGTTCTAAGGGAGCCGTACCAGCCGTCTGCACACGGCGTGCGTTTGTGAGTGTTGCTGCAGCGAAAAACTCCCGGAGGCAACTCTGGGAGTTTTTCGTATGCAGTGGCCACATGAGCGGCGAGGCGGTGCGCATCGGGCGCCTGCCTCGCCGAGCATTGTCAGGAGAGCAATGAACCGACGCTCGTTTCTTGGAAAGCTCCTTTGCGCGGCGGGGTCGCTCATCGTCAGCAAGACAGCGGCACGGGCCGCCAGGGGGAATCACCCTGTCGTGCCCCGGGACAGAGTACCCTCAGGACGCTTTCTTGAACTGCGCGGCGAATACTACCGTCACTATCCGGTTGATTTCTCGCGTGGCATGTTGGGTGCACAGGGCTTCCTAGGATGGGGAGAAAGCGTGCCCATAAGGGTGCCAGTGGAAGAGACTGCGCTGATCTCCATGCACATATGGAATGTGGGTTTTGATCGTGAGTTGCAATTCACACCCTCTGGGCCTGCTGGCCCGGTTATGGAAATGCTGGAGTGGGCCGTTCGTTCTATCCCCATCACGCGCACCGTTGTTCCTGAGGTTCTCGGGGCTGCGCGGGCTGCAGGAGTGCCTGTGGTGCACGTGGCCTCGGATGAATCCTATGCACGCAAGTATCCTGGATACAAGCGCGCCCAGGCGCTAGCGGGACCCGAACCGGCACGCGGACCGGGTGCAGTGCGTCCTACCCAAGAAGAGCACCCAGATGCAGAAAAACAGCGCCTCCTTTTCGGTCCGCGTTTCCCCGAAGCCGTGCAGTGGTACTCGAGTCGCTTGGACTTCCCGGAACCTGCTCGCCCGGTGAGGGACGAGTATGTGACGACTACGACCCATCAGTTGAATGCAGTACTGCGCCACCTGGGGGTGTGGCATCTGATCTACATGGGCTTTGCGCTGAACTGGTGCCTCTGGTTCTCACCAGGCGGTATGGTGGACATGGCACGCCTAGGCTATCGTTGTTCGTGCCTCAAGGAGGCGGTGACTGCTGTGGAGAACAAGGAGAGTGTCGCGGGCGAGCTCCATAAGCAAGAAGCGCTGTGGCGTACCAGCTTGATGTTCGGCTACGTGCACAGTGCTCAGGATTTCATTGCAGCATGCCAGCGTCTCACGAAGGCAAGGAGAGGGTAAGAAACGATTCGCCAATGCCCGGCAGGATGAAGGAGGCCTTTATGCGGACAACTCTAGTGGTGATTCTCTTGGTGCTCTGTGCCACGTGGGCAGTGGGGCAAGTAGCCCCGCCGATGGCGCGGTACCTGGAATTTGCGCGAGCTTCCGCCGACTGGACTTGGCAGCATTATGACTCACTGGAAGCGGTGTGGAAGGCAAGTATCGATCCCGACAACGTTTTCGGTTACCGCCCTCCTCCGCGCTTTCTGGAAATGGCTGCCATCTATGGGTTTCTTTACGAAACAGAAGGACGGAAAGAGTATGCCGAACGGGCGCGAAAGGTGCTTTTGACTTACAGTGATTATCGCGCCTTCTATCCCGATTCGTCGGCGCGCAAGAGGTCTGACTACGACCAAGGGGTTCCTGCGCTCCCGGACTTTTTCACGACCATGCGCTATGTGCGGGCCTACGATTCCCTGAAACGGAAGGGATTCCTCACGCCGCCCCAGCAAGCCAAAATCGCGGCCATCATTGGTGAGAGCATTGAGTATCTGTTCAGGACCCAAGAATGGGGGGCGATGAATCGAGCCATTTTGCGCGCTGAGACTTTGGCCTGGGCTATTCGCGCGGTGCCGGATCACCCAAAGGCAAAGTACTGGAAGGTGCTGGAAGAGGCCCTGCGGGCAGACAACTGGGGTAACTGGGAGATCGAGGACGCCAGCCTCTACAACGCCGTGTGGCTCTACTCGCTGCTCAGCTACGCGGATGCGAAAAACTCAGTGAACGAGCTTTTCCAATTGCCCGAGTTGTACTATTACGCCCATTATTTCCTCAATCTGATGTGCCCGGATGGGATGATTCCTGACTTTGGGGATTCCCATTGGCGGGCAAATTGGAGTAGATTTTTGGTGTTCTTTGAGGCAGCAGCTCGTGCCTACAACTCGGCCGAGCTCAAGTGGGCAGCGGCAACGATTGCCGAGCGTTTTCTCAATCTCAAGAATCTTGCCGACACGGGTCTTGCCTATTTGCTCTTGGACGCATATCGGCTTGGCACGGATAGGGTCCGCCCGCAAGCTCCCGCCACATTGAGCGCCGAGGTGATGGAAGACGTTGTGGGCAAAAAGATCGTGATGCGAAACGGCTGGCAGGCCAATTCAACCTATCTCCTCCTCAATTACAAGGACGAGGGTGACGCCGGTCTGTTGTTTAGGGACTACTTGCGCGACACCATTCCCGTGGAAGAAGAGAAGATGACCCATGGGCACGCGGACGAAAACAGCATCGTGCTGCTGATGGCAGGGGGCTCGGTGCTTCTTCACGATGGAGGGTATCGCGACTACATGCCCAGCGGGCCCTTCGGCGCGTACCGCCAGGACTACTTCCACAATCGCGTCTGCGTGCGGCAGGAGAAGATTTTCATGGGCCAGCACCAGGGTCAATACCGCTATAGCATACGGGACGCGGTCCCAGGGCAGTCGGTGTTGGATTTTCTCCACAACGCCGGTTCTTATCGCGAGGTTCGTACACAGAAGGTGGACTTTGTCACACTGCCTGAATTCGATTATAGCCGAACAAGAGTGGTTGACGAACTCCTCGGTTACGAGCAGGACCGCATAGTCACCTATGTAAAAGAACCTGAGCTCTTCGTGGTGTTTGACATCGTGAAGGCGCGCGTGCCTGCGTTTTTCACCGCTGCCAACCTCTGGCACACGCGCAAGATTCTCGCCCAGGGAGAGCACTGGTACGACACTGTATATGATTCGCTTCAGGCACTGGCCCTGCCTCCTCACATGCGCCTCCTGATCATGTTCCCAGAGCACCATTACAAGCTCGAAGGGGTCGAGAGGGAGCGGCGGTACTACCAGGACGAGCTGGTCATCCACCAGACGACAGGTCAGCACTTTGAATTAGGGCAGACCGTCGCCTTCGTTACAGTGCTGATACCACACCGGCCTGACGTGGCGCCCGAGGAACTTGTGAAGAAGGTGCGGTATGTGGAGCCGGCTCCAGAAGGCAAAGGACTCATGGTAGAGATAACCGATGGGGATAGGATCACCACTGTGGCGGCCAAACGCGACCTGCGTATGGACATGATACGAGACTGGCGTCGGCCCAAGTACACCTACGAGTCGGGTAGAATCAAGTATGGGGAATTTGAGACCAACGGGGACTTTGTTTTCTTTGTCCGCAGGGGGCGGATGCTTTCGTATACTGCGATCAACATAAGCGGGGCACGATACGGGGAGCAAGTATTGTATGACCCGAAACCTGCCATGTTCGGCCTGGCGTTCGACGGGAGCCCAGACATGCCGGGGGTTGGCAAGATTCGCTACTGGCGAGATGAGGTGATCTTGCAAGAACAGCCGCGTTGATGTTCACGGCGCGATAACTGGACACGTGCGTGACGGAGGTGGTGCGTGGAGAAGAAACGCCTGCACTTGGTATGCAATGCCCACATGGACCCAGTATGGCTGTGGGAGTGGGAGGAAGGGGCCGCGGCTGCGATTGCTACTTTTCGCAGCGCCGCCAACCTCTGCGAGGAGTTTCCTGGCTTTGTGTTCAACCACAACGAAGCGATACTGTACGAGTGGGTTGAAGAGTATGAGCCACAGCTTTTTCGTCGCATCCAGCAGTTGGTGCGGCAGGGCAAGTGGCACATCATGGGTGGCTGGTACTTGCAGCCAGACTGCAATATGTCCAGCGGTGAATCGCTGGTGAGACAGATCCTGTGGGGCAGGCGCTATTTCCGCGAAAAGTTCGGTGCCGAACCCAGGGTGGCTATCAACTTCGACCCCTTTGGGCACAGCCGAGGGCTTCCGCAGATTCTGGCCAAAAGTGGTTACGATGCCTATCTGTTCTGTCGACCGGATTCGTCTTTTTGTACGCTCCCTGCTGAAGATTTTCGCTGGACGGGGTACGACGGTTCGCAGGTGCTGGCCACGCGCGTGGAGAGCTTTTACAACAGCCCGCTGGGTGGCGCGCGGCAGAAGGTAGAAACCTGGATGCGGGAGCACCCGCACGACCAGCTTGGCGTCCTGCTGTGGGGGGTAGGTAACCACGGAGGTGGCCCCTCGCGCATGGACTTGCAACAGCTTGCGGCCTTGATGAAGGACACGCAAGAGTTTGAGATCATGCACTCCACTCCCGAAGCGTACTTTGAGGAGCTTGCTCGGCGGCGTGAGCAGCTCCCGGTGCATGAAGGTGATATCAACCCGTGGGGGGTGGGATGCTATACCTCCATGACTCGAGTAAAACAGCGCCATCGCCGTCTGGAAAATGAATTCTACCTCACCGAGAAGATGGCGGCTAGCGCTGCAGCGCAAAGGCTCATCCCCTATCCAGCAGCAGAGCTGCGCCAGGCTCTGCACGACCTGTTGACCAGTGAGTTCCACGACATCTTGCCCGGCAGTTCCATCCAGCCGGTGGAGGAGGCCTCGCTACGGCTTATGGATCATGGACTGGAGATCCTTTCAAGAGTCAAAGCTCGTGCCTTCTTCGCCTTTGCCCGGGGGCAGTCGTCCGCGCAAGAGGGCGAGATCCCGGTCCTCGTGTACAATCCGCACCCGTATCCCGTCCGCGATACAATCGAATGCGAGTTCCAACTGGCGGACATAAACTGGGACCAGTCGCTTTTCACGGAGATTGAGGTTTTTCAGAACGGGAGGCCGGTGCCGGCGCAAGTGGAAAAAGAGCTCAGCAACCTGAGCATCGACTGGCGCAAGCGCGTGGTGTTCAGGGCGGAACTGGCTCCGAGCCAGATGAATCGGTTTGAGTGCCGGCCAAAGCTGGTTTCGGCGAGGGAGCGTCAGAGGCCGGCAGTACGCGGAGGGAAGCTGGTGCTCAGCACCCCGACCATGGAGATGGTCATCAATGCGCGGACGGGGTTGGTAGACGCATGGCGCGTGGGTGGTACGGAGGTGCTGCGCCCTGGTGCTTTCAAGGCACTGGTGATTGATGACAACGAGGACCCGTGGGGGATGCGCGTCCGTCGTTTCCGCGAGGTGGTGGGGGAGTTTGGCCTCATGTCGGGCACGCAATCGGCTCGATTTGCCGGTGTGCGCACCAAGGCGCTGCCTCCGGTACGAGTGATCGAAGATGGGCCGGTGCGAACGGTGGTGGAGGCATGCTTCTCGTATGGCAGTTCGGCGATATGCCAGCGCTACAAGGTCCTCAAAGAGGGCAATGAAGTGGAGGTTGAGCTGCGCGTGTATTGGGGAGAAAAGAACCGCATGCTCAAACTGTCCATACCCACGGCGTTCCTACGCGGCCGTTTGTTGGGCCAAGTTGCGTACGGCAGGGGGACGTTGCCGACAAACGGTGATGAGGTTGTGGCGCAGAAGTGGATGGCGGTGCTGGGTGAGCAGGACCGGTACGCAGTCACTTGCATCAACGAGGGGACCTATGGGGCAGACTTTGCGGAAGGTGAGCTGCGGTTGTCGCTCTTACGGTCACCAGCCTACTCCGGGCATCCGATCGAGGACCGACCAATTGTGCCCCAGGACCGCTTCACACCGCGCATCGATCAGGGCGAGCGCATTTTTCGTTTCTGGCTCAATGCCGGACCTGCAGCTGAACGGCTGGCAGCGATTGACCGCGAGGCGCTCAGCAAGAACGAGCGCCCCTTTGCGCTGTCGTTCTTCCCTCCTGGAGAAGGGATTCCGCCCCAGCCAGGCCTTCGGGTCAGCGACGAGAGCGTGCTTGTGACGGCAATCAAGAAAGCCGAGGACAACGACGACCTGATCATCAGACTGTTCGAACCAACCGGGCAGGAGCGGACCACTGTAGTGGAACTGCCTTGGGTGCCTGCAAAGACCAACGTGACCCTTGCCCCGTTCGAGATTAAGACGCTGCGGTATTCGGGGCGGCAAAAGAGGTTTGCGGAAGTGGATCTGTTGGAGCAAAGCCTGACTGGGCGATGACTTCGAAGCAACGGGTCCTGGCAACCCTTGCCGGGGAACAACCTGATCGGGTGCCCATCGGCGAATTTGCGATCGATTTCGACACGGTGGAAAAGATTATTGGCCATGAGACCTACCTCCGGGCCAAGGCGAAGTCGCAAATTGCGTTTTGGGAAGGGCGACACGACGAGGTGGCAGAAAGCTACTTGCGGGACCACATCGAATTGCACCGCAAGTTGGAGCTCGACATCGTCACTTTTCCCATGGCCACGTGGGAAATCCCCGCCGAGACTGACGAGCCACCCCCGCGACGTCTTGATGACGTGACCTGGGAAGACCGCTTTGGGCGTATCTACCGCTACTCGCCGGTCACAGCGGATATCACGTGCATCAAGGACCCGGTGTTGGAAAGGACAGTGTTTCGGCCCGAGATGTTTGAGAGGCCTTTGCCGGTTCCGAAGCGCGACGAGCGTTCCTGGCGAGTACTGGATGGCGTGATTCAGGAGTTCAAACAGGAGAAGTTCATCTGCGGACCCTCGGGGGGCGAAATCGGCATTGTGTTTCTCGGAGGCTTGGAGCGGGGGTGCCTTGAGCTCGCTGAGAACATCCCCGCGGTCAAGGCGGCCACCGCTCAACTGCTCGAACAGCAGATGGCTGCCGACGAAGTACTCATCCATCCGGACAGCGACGCGGTACTCTGGGGAGCAGACTTTGCGCACAAGGGAGGACCGTTCATCAGTCCGAAGCTGTTCCGGGAGCTTTTCCTCGAGGCCAATCGTACGAGAGTGCGCCAAATTCACGAAAAGTATGGCAAGAAGGTGATGAAACACTGCTGTGGTAACGTGCACGCTCTGTTGGATGCATTCGTCGAGATCGGATACGACGCTTACCAATCGATTCAACCTTCGGCGGGCATGGACATCTGTGCCTTGAAAAGTGGGATCGGCCGTGTGCTCACCTTGTGGGGTGGCGTAGCAGTCGAGCACCTCGTCAGCGGCACGCCCGAGGATGTGCGGGCGGACGTACGTCGGGCCATGAATTGCGCAAAGGAAGGAGGGCGTTTCATACTCGGGAGCAGCCATTCGGTGGCAGTAGGTTCTCGCTACGACAACTTTATGGCGATGCTGGAAGAATATCATCGATTGTGTGCGTATTGTTGACGAAGAGAAGGTGCCGGATATGGCGAGAAACGTGAGCATAGTGGTTGTTGCTTTGGGAGGCTATGGACTGGTTTACCTCGAAGGGCTCATGGACCACCGGAAAGACGAAAATGTCACCATTGTCGGAGGTGTTGACCCCGAGCCGGAGCGATGTACGCGCCTTTCGGAGCTTCGTGCCAGGGGCGTTCCGGTGTATGGGAGCTTGGAGGATTTTTACTCGCACCACCAGGCCGATCTAGCGATCATCTCCTCACCCATTCATTTGCATTGTGAGCAGACCTGTTTGGCGCTCAGCAAGGGGAGCAACGTCTTGTGCGAGAAACCCTTGGGGGCCGTTGTTCAGGAAGGGGCCCAGATGATTCGGGCCCGAAACACCGCCAGAAAGTTTGTGGCGATCGGCTATCAGTGGTCATTCACGGAAACGATCCAGGCACTGAAACGTGATATCGCCGCGGGCCTTTTTGGCGCGCCGCTGAGGTTCAAGACTATCGCACTCTGGCCGCGAGACGAGAGCTACTACCGGCGGAACAACTGGGCCGGGGCCCAACGCGATCCAGAAGGGCGGTGGGTTTTGGACAGCCCAGCGAACAATGCGTTAGCTCACTACCTGCACAACATGTTCTATCTGCTCGGGGAACGAGTTGACACAAGCGCGCGACCCAGGCGAGCGGTGGCGGAACTTTATCGTGCAAACGACATTGAGAACTTTGACACCTTCGCCGCACGGTTTCTCACGGAGCATGGGACAGAGGTTCTTTTCTATGGTTCCCATGCGGTGGAGGAGGAGGTTGGACCGCGTATCGAGTACGAGTTCGAGCGGGCCAAGGTTACCTACGTTGGTTGGCACACGGAGTTCGTGGCCAGATGGCATGACGGCAGGGAAAAGAGCTATGGAGCGCCGGATTCGCACTACTTGGAGAAGATGTGGCAGGCGATTTCCGCCGTGCGCACAGGGGCTGCTCCCGTGTGCGGGATAGAAGCGGCACTGGCTCACACCCTCGCCATCAACGGCATGCACGAGTCAGCACCCGAGATTGTGGATCTGCCAAGGGAAATGGTGACAACCAAGGGCGAGCCGGGCCGGCGGCTTACCTACGCCCCTGCGGTAGGGCAGTGTTTGGCGGAGGCATTCGAGCGCAATGTACTGCCGAGCGAAATGCAGGTGCCGTGGGCAGTCCCTGGGAAGGAAATAAACCTGGAAGGCTACACTTTCTTCCCCGGCGGAACGAGTCCTAAGGGTGGGCAGCTGTGAGCGATTCCTTCAGCACTTTTGTCCGGACAGGAAGGCCGGAGTTTGATGAGCTTTACCCACGCATCCGCGGGTTCCTGGAGCAGGATACGCTGGACTTGGTCATCGATGCAAAACCGGTGCGGGGGTACCGCTCACCGGATGGAAAGTCCATCTGGATCCGCGACCACAGCGACATGATGCGTGGCTTTCGCTACTTCGAGCGCGACTTGACCTCGGCAGTGGAGCACTTTGCCGAAACCCAAGCCGACAATGGGAGAATCTTCGATTTCTTTACCACCATTCCTGAGAAGCTGCCTTCGGAACGCGAAAACTGGGCCAAGTATGTCCGGGTGCCAGTGGAGGCGGATGTCGAGTTCCGCTTCGTGAAGGCCGCCTTTTTGGCGTGGCAGGCTACCGGGGACGACGATTGGATTAGACGTCTGCTCCCGAAATTGGAGAAGGCTTTGCACTACGTGTTCAATAGTCCGTGGCGCTGGGAGCCGAGCCTCCAGCTGGTGAAGCGGCCTTACACCATAGACACGTGGGACTTTGCCTACACGGCTGGCAAGCACGACTGGCTGCAGTTCCAGATTACCGATGACACCTACTGGGGGATCATGCACGGGGACAATAGCGGCTATTTCCAGGCTTTCCAGATCATGGCCCTGCTCTATGGCTATTTCCGGCAGAAGAGACGCGCTTCCTATTGGCGCCAGCAAGCAGAGGGGATACGGAAACGCATGAACGAGGTCTGCTGGAACGGGAGGTTCTACACCCACTTTGTGAAGCTGACTCCCGTAACGATCGACGGTGTAGAGGAGGACGAGCAGCTCAGCCTCAGCAATCCTATGGACATCAATCGCGGGGTGTGTACGCAGGAGATGGCCGCCTCCATCATTGGTGAGTATCTGAGGCGTAGGGAAAGTACCCACTCCTTCGCCGAGTGGTTTTCCATAGACCCACCCTTCCCCGACGGCGTTTTTGGTGATGAAAAGCTAGTGCGTGGTGCCTATGTGAACGGCGGCATAATGCCGTTGGTGGGCGGTGAGCTGGCACGAGCGGCCTTTGAGCACGGGTTCGAGTCTTATGGCGTGGATATCCTGCGTCGCTACTACCAGCTGATTCGGGATACCAACGCAACGTTCCTATGGTACTTCCCTGATGGACGACCTTCCACGCGGGAGACGAGCACCAGTCCGGACGCCACCCCGACCGACGGCTGGGGCTCAAGTGCCATGCTCTATGCGTTTCTGGAGGGGCTTGTCGGTATTGAAGACCGTCTGAAGCAGTTTGCAGTGGTGAGACTGGCGCCTCGGTGGCCCGCAGCCGACGTGCAGGCATGTGAGGTTCAAGTGTGCTATGAGGTTTCGCGAAGCGTGTTTGGGTACGAGTACAGCAACGAAGGCCATGCCTTGGTGATAAGAACGCACTCCGCTCCTTGCCAGGTGCAGCTTCACCTTTTGCTGCCCGAGGGAAAATCAGCCCGGAAACTCACGGTTAATGGAAGGGAAGTACCCTTTGCCAACAGCCGCATAGCAAGGAGTTGTTACGTGGATGCCGAGATAGCGTGCGAAAAGGGGACCGAGATTGTGGTCGGACTGAAGGAATCGCTTCTTAATGACGGCGTGGAAGGAGCCAATGTAAAGAACGCAACGAGCGGAAATTAGCCGGAGGAATACGCAATGATTCTTAAGGACGTCGTAGCAAATGTCCGGTCGATTCAGTATCATGCTCAAGGTCCCTTGGTGGCGCGCACCTCGGCGAGCGAGCTTGCCTCGGTCTTGGGTGCGGTCCCGGTGGAGTCCACACGGACAAGACGGATCGGCCTGAGGCCTGGAGTCATTTACGTCGGCACCGCTGAGGACTTTGAGAGCGAGGATCTGCAGCGATTGCGCCAGAGCCTAGACAACGCGTTCGGCTATCTACGGGTGGAGCCGGCAGGAGGGGGTATGATCGTGACTTCACACGCCAACTTGCTCTTCAGCTTCGTGCGGTACGTGATTGAGCATTTGTGGCAGAAAGACGCTGCGCCATTCGCGCAGGGGCGTGTGTTTCCTACGGCGTTCAAATGGCAGAGGGTTTCCTACGATTACTTTCTGACCCAGGAAGGGAGGATCCAACGGGGTCTGAACAAGGAGCGATACATCCGCGAGCTGGCGCGGCTGGGCTTCACGCACATCGAGGTCAATGGCCTTGCGTTTCCTATGGGGTTGGAAACAGGTCCCAAAGGGGAAGTCTACCCCATGTTCTACACCTATTGCCCTGCCTTAGACCAGTTCGTGTACACGGACTTGAACAAGGGCATCTACCCGTTCTACTACCTGGCGGCCAACTTGGCCAATCTGAAGGAAAATGCGCGACTGGCCTTGAAGTACGGCTTGACCCCGGGACTGCTTTGTTTTGAACCCCGCTCGGTACCGGAGGAGTTTTTTGCGCGTTACCCCATGTTGCGTGGTGCACGAGTGGACCACCCTTTCAGGAGTTTCAAGCCTCGGTACAACATGACCATCGCTCATCCACGGGTGCGCGAGCATTACGCGGAGATGATGCGGAGGCTTATGCGAGAGGTGCCTGAGCTCGGGTTCCTCTCGATTTGGACCAACGACAGCGGTTCTGGTTTTGAGCACACCAAGTCTCTGTACGTGGGACGCAACGGAGGAGCCTATCTCATTCGCGAGTGGAAGGATGACGAGGAAATTGCTCGAGTGGCAGGCGAGAACGCGCTTCGCTTCTTGCGGCTGTTGCGCGATGCGGCGCGGGAGGTCAATCCCGATTTCCGCGTCATGACGCGGTTGGAGTCCTTTTATGGGGAGCACGACACGGTCTGGGCTGGACTGGGCGAGGGCGTCGACGTGGAAGCGGCCACCTTGCTTGCCCGAGGTTGGGATGTGCCATATGCCCACCCTCAATATCCGGACAACAAGGCGATCAATGCAGGCACGGTGTACCAGCTCGAGTTCGACACGCGGGAGAAAAAGCTGGTGAAAGAGCTAGCCAGCAAAGGAGCCTGGAGTCACTTCTACTTCACGGCCGGTCCACATATCATGTTTGACCCTTTGGTTGGGGTGCCGTATCCGCGGCTGACCTACCGCAAGCTGCGCGCTATGCATGCGGGCGGTGTGGAATACTTAGCTCACTCCGGGGGCACGTGCCCCCCAGAGCTGGTGCCTTACAACGTGAACCATGAGATTACCTGGCGGTTCCTCTTTGACCCGGGAATGGATATTGAGAAGGAACTGGGCGCGCTGGCGAGTAAGTGGGCGGGTGAACGCTTCAGCAGCGCGCTCCTCGAAGCGTGGCGGTTGGCGGAGGACGCCATCCTGGCCTTCCCCATTGTGACGCCCCTTTACGCCTCGTTCGGTTTCACTTGGTACCGACTGTGGGTTCGTCCCCTGGTGCCCAACCTGGACGCCATTCCTGACGAGGAGAAGGCCTTTTACCAGGATTTCATGTGCACGACCCCGCACAACCCAAACAACGTGGACTTGAGCAGGGATGTCCTATTCTACCTTACGACGCCAGAAAAGAGCGAAGTGGATGTGGAACGAATTGACAGATACCTGTGGGACCCACTGGATACCGCTATCGAGAAGCTGGAGGCTGTTCAGCGAGAGGCGACGGCGGAACTGGGAGAGAGAAACGTAATCGTGGACCAGTGGGTGCGGCTCAGGGCACTGCGCTGCTGGTTCATGACGCAGCGCAACGTGGCGGCTTGGATTGCCGGCGTGCACGGCTACATGCGAGCTCGCACGGCGGCGCGAAAAAGGCACTATCGCGAGCTTGTTCGTGACTTGATGGAAAAGGAGATACGCAACACCGAGGAGCTTAAGGTGCTTTGGCGCAGCCCCGTGAGTTTTATGGCCTTGACGGACAAAGGTGAATCGCCTCTCATGTACGGCGACAATCTGGGTGACTTGTTGGACCGCCGCATCGCCCTCATGCGGAAGCACATGGAAGACGAGCCCTTTATCGAAGAAGGGTATATGGAGCGCCGGGCCGCAGAACTCCTGCGGTGAAGGTCCGGAGGTCCTCCGCCATGACCTTAACGCACGTGGAGCGTTTCCGCCGAGTGATGTCTTTTGCCCCTGTCGACCGCCTGCCAATGATCGAGTGGGCGATGTGGTGGGACAAGACGCTCGCGCGCTGGTACGAGGAGGGCTTGCCGCGTCACCTGACCGATTTTACCGATATCAACGTGTTTCTCGGCCACGACCCATATCGGCAAATCTGGGTCAGTGCTTTGGGACCCGATTGTCCCAAGCCAGCGTACCATGGAGCACCCATTGCGCGAACCAGGGAGGAGTATCGCAGGCTCAAGAAGCACCTTTTTCCGGATCCTCCCTTTGACAGCCGGTTGGTTCGCTCGTGGGCCAAACCCCATGCGCGCGGCCAGCTGGTGGTGTGGCTCACCCTGGACGGCTTCTTTTGGGGTCCGCGCGAACTGTTGGGCATCGAGGGCCATTTCCTGGCCTTTTACGATCAGCCCGACCTCATCCACGAAATCAACACTGACCTGGTGGAGTTCAACCTGCGGGTCGTGCGTGCGCTTTGCCAAATCCTGCGGCCGGAGTATATGACCTTTGCTGAGGATATGTCGTACAACCACGGCCCGATGCTTTCAAAGGCAATGTTCGATGAGTTTCTGGCGCCCTACTACCGTCAGATTGTTCCGCTCCTAAAGCACTACGAGATTGTGCCGTTTGTGGATTCGGACGGCAATGTGACTGATCTCATCCCTTGGTTGGAGGAGGTGGGCATCGAAGGGATCGCCCCGTTGGAGCGAATGGCTGGGGTGGATGTGGCACAAATCCGTCAACGGCATCCGCGTTTCAAGCTCATCGGTGCCTTTGACAAGATGACTCTGGACAAGGGGCCAGAAGCAATGCGAAGGGAGTTTGAGCGCCTACTCCCGGTCATGCGGCAGGGAGGATTCATCCCTTCGGTGGACCACCAGACGCCGCCCAACGTGTCACTGCAACAGTACCGCCAATACATGGAACTTTTGCGCGAGTATTGCCTCAAGGCAGCTTCGTAGGGGCAATCACGTAATGACTAGGTCGTTGTCGAAAACGTACGAGGTGCGTGGAACGAAAAAGCGCAGAGAACGGCCATTAGCTCACTAGCTTACAAAATTGCTTTGAAGGCCTCGCGAACTTTCTCCAGTGTTTCATCAATGTCCTTGGGCTGGTGGGCGTAGCTTACAAACCAGCGGTCATTGGCGAAGATGCCGGCGGCGTACAACCGGTCGAAGAGCGCGTTTTTTAGTTGGGTGTCCAGCTGGGCGTCTCCGGTGTCGAAGGCAATGTAGGGTGCCGGTGGGAGTCCGCCGGCACGGGCTGGTGCTCGCAGCTCTGCTATGATCTCGCTAAACCCATCAAGGAGGCGCTGCCCAACAGCAAAAATGTGTTCATGCACTGGTTCCGAGCGCATGACCTCCATAGTCGCCTTGCCGGCCGCCAGCGAGAGGGCTTCGCCGCCGTGGGTGATGGTGATGACGGTTTTTTCCAACTGCTGCATGAATACACGCTTGCCGCCAAAGGCGGACAGTGGGAGGCCGTTTGCGATAGCCTTCGCATAGGCTGCCAGGTCAGGCGTGATGCCAAAGTACTCTTGGGCTCCACCGCGCGCCAAACGGAAACCGGTGAGCACCTCGTCGTAGACGAGAAGTGCGCCGTGATGGTCGCACAGTTCCCGCAGGCGGTGGAGGAAGGCCGCGCCGTCTGGGTGCTGCCAATCGTACGGCTCCACTACGGCGGCGGCTATCTGGGAGCCGAGTTCGTCAAAGAGCCGCTCCGCGCTTCGGATATCGCCGTAGGCGAGCGGGTGGGTGAATTGACGCAGGACGGCAGGAACGCCGGATTCTGGCCAGTCGACCACTGACCAGTCGTGGTAGCCGTGGTAACCGCAGCTCACGATGTGGTCTCGGCCAGTGAGCGCACGTGCTAAGCGGACGCAGGCCGAGCATGCGTCCGCGCCGGTTTTCATAAAACGAATCTGCTCCAACCAGGGCACGTTGCTGAGCACTGCTTCCGCCGCCTCGAGCTCAAGCGGGCTGGCCATGCTGAAGAGCACTCCCTGCGAGAGTTGCTGGCGGATGGCCTCCTCCACCTTGGGGTGACCGTAGCCAAGGATGATGGGCCCTAGTGCGCAACGATAATCTATGTAGCAGCGGTCGTCAAGATCCCAAATGCGACACCCTGAGGCACGCCGGATGAAGGGGGGCATATGGGGCGTTTCTGGCTTGAAACGTTTCGCGTTAGTCTGTGTGGCCCATGGGATGAGGCGCAGTGTCTTCTCCAGATGTTCGCGGTGCGCAGGGGTCATGGGAGAGCTCCTTCCGTAGTGACGATCGCTATGTTCAAGCGAGAGCAAAGATACATCCTAGCACAGATGAAATCAAGGTGTTTTTGCAAAGGCAGGTGAGCGGCATCGTGCGGTTCACACCAGGACATTGGGCAGGGCAACGATGAAGTATCTGGCGCCAGCCGATTACTACGCGCTTGCTTTCTATGGCTTGCTTCTGGTGGCCATTGGGGTTTACTTCACCAAGTTCATGAAAGGGGCGAAAGAGTTCTTCACTGGGGGGAACCTCATACCTTGGTGGGTCAGCGGCGTGTCCCTGTACATGGGCAACTTTACCGCCTGGACCTTTACCGGTGCGGCTGGTTTCGTCTACCATACTGGCCTTTATGGCCTCATCTACTTCCTCACGTGGTCGCTTGCTTTTTTCATCGGCTACCGCATTACTGCGGCGCGCTGGCGGCGGGCACGGGTCTTGTCGCCAGTGGAGTACACGACGATGCGCTACAATCCTGCCACGCGGCAGCTGGCCGGGTATGTTATGGTGCTGAGCGGGCTGCTCGGCCGTGGCATCACGCTCACGGCTGTGTCCAAGATAATCGCGGCAACCATCGGCGTACCCATCGAGTGGGTGATTGTTGCTGCAGGTGTGATAATCCTGGTGTATACAATGCTGGGCGGCCTCTGGGCCATTACCATCGGCGATGTAGTCCAGTTTCTGATTCTCATAGCGGTGACTTTGGTGGTGATGCCGCTCAGCCTCCATCTTGTGGGTGGCCCGGGAGCGCTGGTGGAAAAGCTGCCAGCATTGCGTCTGTCGCATGCCTACAGCGGTCTCCACTATGACGTGCATTATCTAGTCGCTATCACGATGTTCAACATCATAAATGCCAACTGGGCACCGGCACAGCGCTACTACAGCGTGAAGGACGAAGCAGAAGCTAAGCGAGTGGGCTTGTTGGGCAGCTTGCTTTTCCTGACCGTCCCTGTGCTTTTTGGCATACCTCCACTCGTGGCTTCCGTTCTTTGGCCAAACTTGCGAGAGATTAGTTTTTTCGGTGACCAGTTCAAGCCTGAGGATTTGGTCTACGTGGGGATAGTGCTGCAGACGCTGCCCAAGGGGTTGATTGGCCTTTTCCTGGTCGCGATGTTTGCGGCCACGCTGAGCACCATCAACGCAGGTTACAATCTGGACTCCTCAGTGATTTCGCGCGATCTCTATGCGGGTCTGATCAACCGACGGGCTACCGACCGACAAGTGCTGGTTGTCGGGCGCCTTGCCACAGTCTTTCTGGGCCTGGTAACCATGACGACTGCGGTCATTTACGCCCGGAGCAGCCTCGGCATTTTCAATCTGATGGTGGTGTTCTTGTCCCTTTTCTATATGCCGTTGGCCATCCCCCTTGCGTTTGGTCTAGTCTTCCAGAGCCCGCCGCGCTGGGCGGCAGTCTGTGCTGTCCTTCTGGGCACACTGAGCAGTGCAATGGCGCGTTTTGTGCTCGACTTGTCGGTAGGCATGCAGCTTTATGTCACAATCGGGGTGACCTTCGTCCTGCTCCTGGGAATGCGTCCGCTTGCCACGCTTTGTAGGAACAAACCGTGGGCGAGCGGTGCTGTGGCAGGCATTGGTGCGGTATTGCTGGCATTTCTTGCCTCAAGGTCGACCGTGCTCAACAGCGAAAGAGCACTGCTCCTCTGGGCGGGCGCTGCGGTGTTCGCATGCGTTCTGGTGCTGTGTGCGAAGTTGTCTGCCCGCGAGACCGCGGCGGATAGGGAGGCGGTGCAGGAGTTCTTCGCCCGTCTTGCGCGGCCTGTGGACGTGGACAGAGAAGTGTACGCCACGGGCAGGCGCGCGTGGTCAACTTTTCCGCTTGTGGGGAGGCTCTCTATCGCTGTCGGTCTTTTTGTCTTCTTGCAAATCCTGGACCCGTCCTGTCGCACGGCCATCCCCATCCGATTGGCAGTGGGGGGCATTCTGTGTAGCTTGGGGGCCCTATTTGCTTCTGCGGGCAAGAAGGAGCTGCCGCCGAAAACCGGTGGCGCATAGCGCAAAGAGTATCCAAGGTAAGAGGAGGCAGAGAAGTGACTCAAAGGCACTCTACGATGACGAGGCGTGAATTCCTGCGCGAGGGTAGCATAGCTGGTAGCATGATCGTCCTTGCGCCGAATCTGTTGCGGCCTTCCAAAAAAAAGCAGGGCACCGATTCTTCACTTCCGCTTGGCCTATTGTTTACCGCAGAAGAGGTGCCCAGGCTGCGCCGTACGGTGCAACTCCCCGTGTTCCACACCTACTGGGGTCAGCTGATGGAGATGGACCTCGCTGACGACTGGCGGTTCCTGGAAAAGGAAATAGACTTGCACAACCACCTGAGACACATCGACAGGGCCTGCAAGATTCTTGAACGTGAGGCTTTTGTGTACCTGATTAGCCGCAACCGAAAGCGGGGCGCACTCGCTCAGCTGGCGGTCAAGAGGCTACTGGAGTACCCCAAGTGGGACTATTTCTTGGAAGCAGGTGTCCATACTATCGGCTTGCAGCGCGCACCGGCCACGACCATTGCCCTGTCGCTGGCATACGACTGGATGGGTGACCTATTGAGCAAGGCTCAACGCCAGGAGATGCTTCGCCAAATCGGAGACAAAGGGTGCGAGCCCTGTTACCGCTCCCTCTTCGGCATGCGCTACCCAGACAAGGTGGTGGGCTGGAGTTTTGACCGCGAGAGCTACTGGGAAGAGCGGGACATGAGGCGGTGGCCGGAGATTCTGGACAAGACCAATCTCAAGGCGGTTCCCATGGGCGCGCTCGCAGTGGGTGCGGCACTCCTAGACGGGGTGGACCCGCGTGTGGATCGATGGTGGGAGATGGTGGAACATAGTTATCGCACCTTCGTCACACGTTTTGCGTGGGACGGAAGCTACGACGAAGGAGGCTCATATTGGGACTATACGGCCCTGCACATGGCGTTGACGGTGGAGATGCTTTCGCGCAAGCGCGGCACCGATTGCTATGACTGGGCCAACTTCCCAGGAATGATCGAGTACGTCTTGGCGCTGCAGATGCCTCATCATGGCAACCCGAACTACCTGGTGAATTTTGGCGACAGCGGCCCTGGATTCGATTCGGCGGTGCCCTTCTGGACTGCACGCCGCTCCCGCGACGGACTGGCCCAATACGCTGGGATCAAGCACGCTCAGAAGCACAGCCCCTACTCGGTCATCTGGTTTGATGAGCGCATCAACGCCAGCGCACCTCCTGCGCGCGAGCACTTCAAACACCTTGCACTCGATTGGGTGATCGCCCGCACCGGTTACGACCTAGACGACTTGGTGATCGCCATGCGCAGCGGTGGCCCGGCCAACCACGAGCACGCCGACCGGAATTCATTGGTGCTCAAATGCTACGGAGAGATCCTCCTTGCCGACATCAAGCGCCCGCCGTATGACCATCGAGACCCTGCCTGGATACTGCGTACCTCGCCGGCCCACAACACTGTCTTGGTGGACGGCCGAGGCCACCAGTACCACGACGGCAAGGAGGGGACGAACGCCTCGCAGGCATCGGCCAAGATAGTGCGCCTTGGCGAGCGGGAGGGCTACCTTTTTTGGGCTAGCGACGCGACTCACGCTTACCGCCTCGTAGATGAAGACATCGAGGCGGTCACGCGGACCGTCATCGCGGTGCCCAAGTTCCCGTGCCTGGTGGTGGTAGACAAGCTCTGCAAGGGGACTCATCCTTCACGGTTTGCGGCCAGATGGCACGCAGAAAACAGCGACGGCAAAGCGAAGGTACTGTGTGACGGCAGAGGTTTCACAATCGAGCGCCCGTACGCTCGGTTCTATGCTGCATGCGACGGCACGGTGCCAGTGGTCGTCACAAGCAACAAGCACCCCGTGCCTGAGGCGAAAGGCATATTCCCATTTGTGGAGGTTGCCGGGACCGAACCCGCAACGGAGCCTCTGCTGTTGATGGTTGGTTGCCCTCTCCGCTCTGACCAGCCCAACCCCAACATCGCACTCAGGCGCGAGCAGACCACCTGGCGGATTGAGGTTGGCCTGGGTGACAAGGAGCTCGGGCTTCTTATCTTCGACACCGGTACACTTCCAGAGTTCGAGGTATCGAGGCTTGTTGTGTGAACAGGCCGAAATCGTAGGTCATGTCGACGCAAGCTGGAGGATCCGTGCAGTTGCAACACATACCCCTGGCCCACCCGCGGCCAGATGCGCAACAGTTCATTGCCATTCTTCTGGGCCACGAAACCTCGGGCAGGGTACCGTTGGTAGAATACATCGTCGACGATGTAGTGCTCCGAGCGGTCGTCACCGAAGTGTTGGGCAGAGAGTGGGTCGATTGGGGGATGGAGCGCTCGCAGAGGGAGCGCTACCTTCAAAACGTCATTCAGGTGTGGTATCGGTTGGGCTATGATTGCGTGCGTCTGGAGCGCCCTTTGCCCTTTGCAAAGAAGTTCACTGTGGCTCAGGACCCGGGTACGAGCTTCCAGCGGGATAGGGCATGGGCAGACCTTCATGGCGGCGTCATCCGCAGCCGCGAGGATCTGGAGCGCTACGAATGGCCGAGAGTGGAAGATGCCGATTTATTCGAGCTGGAGTACGTGAACAGCCATCTTCCTGAGGGGATGGGCCTCCTGAGCTGTCACGCCGGTGGAATATTCGAACACCTGTCGCAGATCATGTCCTACGAGGGGCTGTGCCTTGCCGTGCACGATGATCCAGAGTTGGTCCAGCAACTGGTTGACAGACTCGGGGGGATTTTCGAGGGATACTACCGTCGGCTACTTTCTCTGGACCGCCTGGTGGCCATTTTCCAGGGTGACGACATGGGATTCCGCTCCGGGACGCTGATCGCGCCGGACCACCTCCGTCGATATGTGTTGCCCTGGCACCGGCGGCTTGCGCACCTGGCTCACGAGCATGGCGTGCCGTATTTCCTCCATTCGTGCGGCAATCTCGATGCGATCATGACGGATCTGTTGGACGTGGTGCATATCGATGCCAAGCACTCATTTGAAGATGCGATTCTGCCGGTGGAGGAGTTCCAGGCGCAGTACCAGGGTAGGGTTGGGGTCTTAGGCGGGGTGGATGTCAACATTCTGGCCGGAGGCACAGCGGAGCAAGTCCGGCAGCGTACCCGCCAGCTCATCGAGATCTGCGGCGCTCGGGGGCGGTACGCGGTTGGTTCAGGAAACTCTATCCCCAGCTACGTGCCGGTGGGAAACTATTTGGCGATGGTCGATGAGGCCCTCGCGTGCGGCAGCGCCGCCTGAGCGAGTGCCGTCCTCAATCTGCTGTCGAGAGTGACACCGGTGAGCCCAGTGACGGGCATGGTGTTCAACATTCAGCGCTATTGCATCCACGATGGGCCAGGAATTCGGACCACAGTATTCCTGAAGGGGTGCCCACTGCGTTGTTTCTGGTGCCATAATCCCGAGGGGCTGAAACGACGCGCCGAGATACTGTACCACCCCACGCGATGTTTGGGGTGCGGCGCGTGTGTTCAGGCTTGCCCGCAGGGGGCGCATTCTCTGCACCAAGGGCAGCACCGTTTTCATCGTGCCGCATGCAAGGGATGTGGCGAATGTGCTGCGGCTTGTCCAACGCAGGCGCTCGTCCTGTGTGGGCAGCAGATGACCGACGCCGAGGTTGTCGAGGTGGTTCTGCGGGACCGCGTGTTCTACGCGACATCCCAAGGTGGGGTAACCATATCCGGCGGCGAGCCGCTGTACCAGGCCTCCTTTGCCGCCGCCATTCTCAAGGCCTGCAAGGAGGAGGGCCTGCATACGGCCCTGGACACGTCCGCAGCCGGAACATGGGAACAGATGTGCCCGCTGCTCCCGGTGACTGACCTGGTCATATTGGACGTGAAGCACGTTGATGAGGAGAAGCATCGTTACGCGACGGGCCGCGGCTGCCGTGCGATCCTGAACATGACTGAGCGATTGATGCAGACGGACACTCCGCTGCTCATCCGCGTGCCGGTGGTGCCCGGCTTCAACGACAGTGAGCAGGAGATGGGGGCAATTTGTGATGTGCTGCGGGAGCTGGCGCGGAGGAACCCTCATCGAGCTCCTGGGAGCCCGGCTCAGGTGAAGGTGGAGCTGGTGCCTTTGCACAAGATGGCGGCAGAAAAATACAAGGCGCTGGGGATGCGGTACCGCGCGGTGCAGTTGGCGCCCCCTTCGAGCGAGACGATGACCCGCTTGCGCCAGGTCGTGAGGTCCCATGGCCTTGCCGAGGCCTCGTAGATTGGGGTGAAAGACAGCCATGAGGCGCGACGGGAGGTTCATACCTTTCTGCAAGACGTGGAGGCAGTATGGAGTTTTCGCAACTTGTCCGGGCGCGCTATAGCGTACGGGCCTACAAGAGCGTTCCCGTGGAGGAGGAGAAGCTGGCAGCGATCCTTGAGGCGGCGCGTCTGGCACCTACAGCCGCCAATCGCCAGCCCTTTGCTGTAGTTGTTGTAAAGACCAGAGAACGGGAAGAAGAGCTGCACAGGATCTACAAGGCGCCCTGGTTCACCCAGGCCCCGCTGGTAATTGCGATGTGCACTGTGCCGGACAAGGCCTGGACGCGTCGCGACGGGAAGAACTATGCCGACGTGGATGCCACGATCGCTATGGACCACCTTGTATTGGCAGCGGCCGACCTGGGCTTGGGCACCTGTTGGGTTGCCGCCTTTGATCCAGTAGCCGCGCGCGAAGTGTTGCGGCTGCCCGAGGGGGTCGAGCCGCTGGCGTTCACGCCACTCGGCTACCCCGACGATCGGCCAGGCCCCAAGAGCCGCAAACCCCTCTCCGAGCTTGTGCACTACGACCGATGGTAGCCTTTCATTTTTTCCTGCGGGGGGTGTGGCGACCCGGCTTCCGTGTTCTTTCCCGGGGGTGTTCGCGGTACTTTGGCCTAGACGGAAGAACGTTGCGACTACCAAGAGAGAAGTGATGCGCACAACCGAGTACGACGAGATCGAAGTGATTAACCCGGGGCGGCTGGGGCTCCCAATCCGGCACGCGCTTTTTGACTTTGACGGAACCCTCTCGCTACTGCGCCAGGGGTGGCAAGAGGTGATGGTGCCACTCATGGTGGAGGTGCTCATGGAAACACCATGCCACGAGCCGCCGCCGGAACTGGAACGCTTTGTCCGCCATGTGGTCACTGTGACTACCGGCCAGCAGACAATTTTCCAGATGATGCGCTTGGCGGAGGAGGTGAAAAAGCGCGGTGGAAACCCTGAGCCTCCAGGCGTGTACAAGAAAGAGTACCTAGCGCGACTCTGGGAACGCATCAAAGGACGGGTCGAAGCGGTCAAGAGCGGGAAAGTACCGGCAGAACAGATGATGGTGCCCGGTGCAGTACAGATGCTGGAGGCACTGAAGGCGCACGGCGTGCGCTGCTACCTAGCCTCTGGCACGGACGAGGTGGACGTCAGGGACGAGGCGCGGGCGTTAGGCATCATCGACTACTTTGATGCCATCCACGGCGCCCAAGACGATCGGCTCGAGGACGCCAAGATGGTAGCCATTCATGCTATCTTTTCCGAACAACACGTGCAGGGCACAGAGCTTGTCACGTTTGGGGACGGCTATGTGGAAATTGAGGACACAAAGAGGGTTGGTGGATTAGCGGTGGGTGTGGCCTCCGACGAGGTGAGGCGCGCCGGCACTGACCAGCGGAAGCGCCAGGTGCTCATCGCGGCCGGTGCAGACATCATCATCCCTGATTTTCGCGCCGCCCAGGCCCTGACAGCGCTTCTCTTTGGCGAGGAGTAGACCATGCCTTTTCCCACGTTCGACAGGACCAGACTGGCGATCAAGCCTCTTGCAGAACGACAGCACTTGGTGACATTGAGCGATTTGATCGTGCCCGGGCAGATTTCTGGGGAATTTCCGCAAGAGAAAGTGGCGCCCGTCGCACGGGCTGTGGTAGATGCCGCCCGAGGCGGTCACCAGGTGCTCCTCATGATGGGCGCGCATGTCATCAAAGCTGGGCTCTCGCGCGTGGTGATCGACCTCATGGAACGGGGCGTCGTGACCCACGTGGGCATGAATGGCGCAGGGACAATCCACGATTTTGAGCTGGCCCTCATTGGGGCCACTTCGGAGAGCGTGGCGCACTACATCCGAGAGGGGCAGTTTGGCCTATGGCAAGAAACAGGCAGGATCAATGATGCCGTGGTTCAGGGTGCCCGCGACGGGCTCGGCATGGGTGAGGCCATCGGTCGCATGATCGAACAAGAGCGCTTCCCGCATCGGGAGGTGAGCATTGTGGCTGCCGGTTTCCGCCTGCGTGTGCCAATAACGGTCCATGTGGGCATCGGCTACGACATCATCCACGAGCACCCCAACTGCGATGGTGCTGCGCTCGGTGCCACTTCATACCAGGACTTTCTCACTATTGCCCACACCGTTTCGCAGTTCGAAGGCGGCGTGCTGTTGAACTTTGGCACAGCAGTGATGGGCCCCGAGGTGTTTCTCAAGGCATTGTCCATGGCTCGAAATGTCGCCCGCCAGGAGGGAAGGGCGATCCGGAGGTTCACCACCGCGGTGTTTGATCTTCTGGACTTGGGGGAGGAGTTGGATGAAGAAGCACCCAAGACGGATCCGCGATACTACTTCCGGCCATACAAGACCCTCCTTGTCCGTACGGTGCGGGATGGAGGACAGAGCTTCTACATCCGGGGCGAACACCGACTCACGCTGCCTGCACTGCATCGCGAGGTGGTGCGCCTCCTTAGCCAAGAGGGTGCTCACTCATGAGTTTGAAAAGGAAAAAGGAAGGCATTCCGCCCCGGGAGATTGTGCGCAAGGCGATCACCTTCCATCACCCGGAGCGGATCCCCCGGGATCTGTGGGTGTTGCCATGGGCTGTTGAACACTACCCAGATGCGGTGGCCGAGGTGCAGCGACGGTACCCTTCTGACTTTGCAGGAGCGCCCGATGTGTACAGGCCATCGCCGAGGGTAAAGGGGGCCATGTATGCGAAAGGGACTTTCACCGACGAGTGGGGGTGCCGATTCGTCAACATTCAAAACGGGGTACAAGGCGAGGTTCGCGAACCCGTATTGGCCGACCTGCGCCGCTGGGAGGAAGTTAAGCCGCCCTATGAGATTCTGCCGTCCGACCCCCAAGGAGCGCGGAAGGTTGTGAATGAGTTTTGTGCCAAGAGTGACAAGTTTGTGTTGGCTGGCTGTTGTCCCAGGCCTTGGGAGCGCTACCAGTTCATCAGGGGCAGCGAACAAAGCCTGATGGACATGGCTGACCCCTCCGAAGAGGCCGTGGAACTGCTTAACCTCATCCACGACTTCTTCCTGGAGGAGATGCAATTTTGGGTGAACACCGACGTGGACGCCATCAGATTCATGGACGACTGGGGTAGCCAACACCAGCTCTTAATCAGGCCGGAGGTGTGGCGCGAGCTCTTCAAACCATTGTACCGCGACTATTGCGAGTTTGCGCATGGCTATGGCAAGTTTGCCTTCATGCACTCCGATGGCCATATCGCGGAGATATTCGAGGACCTGGTCGAGATCGGCGTGGACGCCATCAACTCGCAACTCTTTTGCATGGACATGGCCGACCTCGCCAGACGGGTGAAAGGCAAGATCACCTTCTGGGGCGAAATTGACCGTCAGCACATTCTGCCCTCGCAGGACCCGGAGGACGGCAGGCGGGCCGTGCGGGAGGTGGCCCGTCACCTTTACGATCCCTCAGGCGGCATCATCGCGCAATTGGAGTTCGGCGCCGGGGCAAATCCTGCCACGGTTATGGCGGTGTACGAAGAATGGGAGAGGATTAGCGCGGGAAAAGGGTAGAGCGCTGCGCCATGTGAACTCTTAGGCCTAGATCATGCGAGATGAGATTCGGCCGTGACCAGTAAAGAGCGTGTTCACGCAGCCCTTCGCCGGGAACCCACAGACCGGGTCCCCATCTTCATGTGGTTTCACCCCGACACGGCAGCACGCCTGGGTAAAGTGCTGGAGATCCCGCCCTCCATGGTGGGGGAGGCGATGGGCAACGACGTGCGACAAACATGGGTGAACAACAACTACGCCATGGAGGGCATTGTCCATGCCTATGAGGGAGAGTGGCACACCGACTACTGGGGTATCAAGTGGGTCAAGCGCGGCGCATTCAACCAGCCGGAGTACCACCCGCTGGCGTACGCGTCTCCGGAGCAGGTTCGACAGTACACGTTCCCCATAGACCGGAAGGAATCACTGCTCGCGGAAATGGAGCCGGTGGTTCGCGGCGGGGAGTCTGCCTTCATTGGCTGCGACGTTTCGCCGTGCGCCTTTGAGATGTACTGCAGGTTGCGGGGCATGGAACAGGCCCTGGTGGACCTTGCAGCAGACGAGGATCTCGCCTGGAACCTCTTGCGCGCCTGTGCTGACTTTGCTGCGATGTTGGCGCAAGAGGCGTGCGCGCGCTTTCCGCTGGACTGGCTTTGGACCGGCGATGATGTGGCTTCCCACCGCGGTCTAATGATGAGTCCACAGACGTGGCGTCGACTTATCAAGCCGCACCTGGCCCGCGTGGTGGCCGTGGGGAAGAAAAGAGGCTTATGGGTGGCCTATCACTGTTGTGGGGCGATGCGGGAGATAATCCCGGACTTGATAGAAATCGGCGTGGACGTGCTCAACCCGATCCAGTGCAACTGCCCGGGGATGGAGCCCGGTGCGCTCAAGCGAGAGTTCGGGCAGGCTCTGTCCTTCATGGGAGGCCTGGACAACCTCCACACCATCCCGTATGGCACAGCCCATGAGGTCTATCTCTCAACGCGCGCGCTTATTGAGCAGATGACCATCGATGGGGGAGGCTACATCTTGGCCGCCTCGCACACAATTCCCCCCGAAGCGCCAGACGAGAACGTTTTCGCCTTGGTTGCCGCCGCCGGGGTAAGCAGGGAGGAGATCTTTGACAGGGCAGCTGATATTCGTGCGCGCGTGGAGGGCGAACCTACAGCGTAACCCGCTCGAGTATCTTCTGCATGTTTTTCCCCAAGATATTCCGCTTGTCCTCCTCTGGAAGGTCCGCATACGCGACCCAGCCAAACTGGGGATAAGGATCGCGCATCGGCGAGTCGGAGCCGTACAGGACGCGCTCAGAGCCAATCTCTTCCACCATGAACTCTATGACGCCGTTGGTCACCGAGGTGAGGGTAATTTCGAGGTACACGTTTGGGAACTGTTTTGCCAACGAGACGTGCTCCCGGGCTACTTTCCAGCTCGTGCCCGAATGCGCAAGGATGAAAGCAATGTTAGGATATCGGGCAGCGATGTCGGAGACCTCCTCCTTGAACTTGTCCGAGTAGTGAAGAAGGCAGAAAAGTCTGTGCGCGTCGCCGAAGCGGTACCATGGGTCGAACAGCGGATCGTTGTAGGGTATCTTCATGCGCGGGTAGTAAGGCTTCATGCCCAGGAAGCGGCATTGCTGGTGGTAGTAGTGGCACGCTTGCTCCCAGTCGGTCACATAGTTGGGGTCCAGCACGGCGTAGCCGACTATCTCGTCGGGGAACTGGCGCATGGCCTGGAGGGTGTCCTGGTTGCCCAACTCATAATCGCCCCAGATTGCCGTCCAGGAGCTCACGCACGTCTTTGCCACTCCCAGACGGCGGTTGCGCTCCACCACCGCCCGCGCGTCAGCAGAGTTCATAGCCACCCGGGATGCGCCTCTTCCGCCCGGCTGGGTGATGTGCGCGTGCGCATCAATAACAACCGAGTCCCGCACCGGCTGTGCACTTAGCGCTGCCCGCAGCACTTGGTCCGCACGATGGTAGGAGGTCTCGTACTGAGGGGGCAGCGAAGGGAGCCGCAGCAAACGCTGTAGATTCCCCCCTGCGATGGCGCGTTTCTGTGTCTCATTCAGCTCAGCATAGTCCACATATGCCCGGGCCGCCCCCATGCTCTTGATCAAGGCCTCGGTGCCGAAAAGGAGCCGCTCATGGCCGATCCGGTCACACCAGAATTCCAGCATGCGGTTGCCTTGGTAGTTGGAAAACTCGAAGTAGAGATTCGGGTACCGTTGCGCCAGAGGGGCCAATATGCGCGTGCTTTCCCACCGCACGCTGTGCAGGAGAAGATTGAGGCGGGGGAAGTGGCGACAAATCCATTCAACTTCTTCCCAGTCCATTTGGACAGCCTCATCGTATCGGCCCGCATCCACGATGAGCAAGATGCCGGCTTCCTGCAAACAGGAGAGCAAAGGGCCAAGTGTGGGCTCGTCTACACGGAACTCGAAAAGGCGCGGAAAAAGCTTGAGCGCACGTACGCCTGCGCTTTCCATTTGCTTGACCAGTTGCTCAGGAGGAGGAAACTCGCCGGTGTGGTGCGGGAGTCCGACCCAGCACGGGTACAAGCGGGGATGACGGCGGCACTCCTCGATCACAAGCGGATTCCCCACAGCAGGGTGCGTTTCGCGGGCCTGGTGGGCGTAGACCAATGCGCCGTGAATCTGACAACGTTCCATCTCTGCCAACAGTTGCTCCGTGCTCCACGGAGCACGAGGGTCCTTCGCCGCACGCCTGCCGATTGCCGCAAAACAGTCAAAGTAGATGATCGGTTCTTCTTTCATCGGTGCCGCGCCTTGTCGGGGTTACCTTTGGCTCGTTACTCTTCTGAGCTCGGTGGTGTAGGCCTCTTTATTCGAACTGGATGTACCCAAAGCGCCAGGGGAGGTGGAAGGCCCTGCGCGCGGTCGGGCTCCAGGCGTATAGGTGTGGATCTTTGCCCTTTTCCGGCGCGTCGATCCGGTAGAAATTGGCCCGCCACATGTCACCGGAACGTGCAGGGCAGTGGGGGGCGCCGTAGAGCTGTCCAAGTGGGATGGCCAGCTCGGCAGTCCATTCAGTGGCCTTCCCTGGGGCGTTGAGCTTGCCCTTGACTGCAGTGGCCGACCGCAGGCCCTCTGCGTCCCACTGCTTCAGACTCTTGAAGGTGCCCTCCGGATTTTGGGGCGTGCGCTCGTTAATCAAACAGGCGTCGAACACCACATTGCGTGGACTCACGTTGATCTCGTAGTACTGGTGAGGCGCATTGGCAGGATTCAAGAACACCTCCACGCACTCCTCATCATAAATCGCCCCATCCCGCTGTTTGATGGTTGCCCAGATGTGTTCGTCCTCGCACCGGAAACCGACGTAAAGGTAGCGATCGTCGTATAAGAGCCGGACTTCTGTGTGATAGCGAGGCGTGGTGCCGGTCACTGCGTCGCTCAAGAGGAGGGGTTCCGCGAGAGACCATGCAGGATCATTTAGCGTGCCATCCAAAGTCGGGGCCTGTGTGGTCCGCCTGCAGCGGACCAGCGGGAGTATGAGTGCTCGATCAGCGGTGGCCATGTCCACCACCAACCCCTTGCCGCCGTGTTGGATAAAAAGCTTGCGGCTCCCCACCTCGGCGTTCAAGAACGGCCCCCGGAACAGCCCATAGTCCTGGAAATCAATCACCTTCCCATTCAGGCGCCGTTCGCCGTGGAACGCGAACTGCATAACATCCCCGCCCGAGGTCGTGTAACTCACCATGGCCGTGGCCTCAAAGGTGTGGTGCACCAGGGTGTTTTGGCGGATACGTGCCTTGAAAGCCTCGAAACTGGGGTACTCTTCGCGTCCCGCAACCTCCACTACGCAGCCATTCCTTAGCGCATAGCTTCGTAGCCGGTAGCAGTCAGGCTCTTCTATCCACTCATATGGCTTGAGCGGGAAGTAGGCAATGTAGCAGCGCCCGGCCTCCACGAAAATCCACCCGGAACGATCAACTTCGCGGCGCTCCAGGTCCTTGGGAAAATAGGCGTCGATGTGGGGGAACTTTGTCCCTGGGGGGATGTCGTAGAGCACGATGATGGCATTCTTGTGCTGAAAAGTTTTCTCGTAGGGCGAACTAGAGGACCACTTGTTCTCGCTCCCGTAGTAGGTGTGGAAGCGCGTCACTTCGTCCAGCGCAAACTTCCTTTCCTCGGGGAAAAACATGCCTAGATCCTCTTCGCCGATGTAAGGGTGCACCGAGAAAATGGAGGCATGGGGGCTCTCCGTGACGAAGCTGACGTCCCACACGTGTTGCTGGATCGGTTGGAGAATGGCGCCGCCCATCATCGAACCCAGGGCGTAGTCTTTGGTCATGTAGGTGTATTTGTAGACCGGTGGATTCTTGACCGCGCCAAGGCGGATGACGTTGCGCACGCGCTTGGTTTCAGTATGGACATAAGGGGTGCTCCTATCAGTGCCAATGAGGTAGAGGACCTCCGGTAGCACAAAGTCACAGAGTGCTGCTGCCACAAGCGTGTCATCGAAGTGCGGTGCTGTCTGTCCGAATAGGAGCCACGCCCAGGCGTTCATTACCGAACCGGGGTGAGTCTTGTTTGTCAGGCGTTCGGGGTACTCGCGACTATGAGCACCGACGTACATCCCTTGCAGGTGCTCGACAGCAAAGTCCGCAATAAGCCAGTGGAGCATGGCCCGGGCGTTGTCGCGCATAACCGGGTCCTCTGCCCACTGGCAAAGGCCAAACATCGGCGTGATGAAAAAGGCCATGTAGGTTGGCGAATCGAATTCGCCCTGGCCAATTGTGGTTGTGGTGCGCATCCAATACTCTAACCAGCTCTTGGCTTCAGCCATGTTCTGCGCTGCGGATTTGCCCGTGTACCACCTCTCGGCCGGAAGGTCGGAAAACGCCTGCGCAGCCAGGTACAGGCCTGTGTAGTACATGGTGAGATGGTTCTCGGTGTCGCCGCGGTAAAAGCGGGCAGTGAGCATTGCGTCACGTACCCGCTGTTTGAGGCTATCTGGCAGTTCATCGCGTATTGCTAGGTAGCTTATCATCAGACTGTAGATGTCGAACATGCCGGATGGCGACTTGTCCAGGCGGCGGAGGGCGCGCCCAAAGTCCGCGAAACCCTGCTCACGATGCGCGCCGTTGTGGATCTTGGCTGCCGCAAGGAAAAAGCTTTCCCCTTTGCATGTATCCGCCCAGGCCAGCACCTGCCGAAGTCTGTCCTTGTACCCGGTTTCTACTGCTGAGGCCCCAGCGCAGGTGCCCACGAGCAGGATTGTTGTCGTTGCCAGGGTCGAAAGGAGAATCCGTGCCATGTCAGCGCTCCATGCTTTAGGTAATCGTTGCCAGAAGCTTCATTCGAAAAACATGTCCCACACCTGGCTCGTCTCCAGGCCGATGAAACGCCAGTGTGCCCCTCCATCCTTGCTCTGCCAAACCCCGTCGTTGAGGGTCCCCGCATAGACTGTGTTCTTGTCATCCGGATCCACAACTATCGCGTGAATGTCCAGCACGCGCAAACCGTTGTTCACGCTCTTCCATGTGGCCGCGGCATCTTCTGACTTGAAGACACCACCCTGAAAAGTACCCGCGTAAATGGTTCGATCATCCTGCGGCGCGAAGGCTAGGGCGTACACAGTTTTGTGCGTGAGCCCTGCGTTGGCCGGGTGCCAGCTGGTGCCCCTGTCTGTGGATAGCCAGACGCCGTCTTCTTCGGTGCCAGCTGCGAGCAAATTCGGGTATGCGGGGTGTTGGACAATGGTGCGCACCCCGAGCCCAAGAAGCCCAACCGGCTCCCAATGCTCTGCTGCGTCTTTACTCCTGCACACCCCTGCTTCAGTAGCACAGAACAGGAGGGAAGGAGTCTCCCGGTCCACGATTATCGCCGAGGTGAAAGTGCTTGCCAGACCGGTGTTCTTTTCCTCCCAGCTTGCCCCCCCATCCGTGCTCTTGAAAATACCGTAAGCCGAGGCGGTGTAAACAACGTTAGCATCGCTAGGATCGACGACCACCTTGAGGCATTCCGTTATGTCGCTCCCTGTGGTCAAGATCCAGTGTTCTCCGCCGTCGGGGGACTTTTGCACGCCGTTCCCGCAAGCCAGATAAAAAACGCGTTGTCCGTCCACAAGCCTGGTAGCGCCGGAGAAACACTTCGTGTAGTGCCAGCCGTAATGCTCCCATGTTTGACCGGAATCTTGCGTGGAAAAGAGGCCCACACTGGGAAAGTCGCGCTTTGACAGCCTGAAGACCTTTGTGCTACGCGTGACCACGTAAAGCGTGCGTGCCAGGAGTGACTGGGTGGGGTAGAGCAGTCCCAGGGCAAGCAGAATGAGGAAGCACATTCGTCTGTTCATGGCCTGTCCTCCGGAAGTGCCTTAGGCGACACTGGTAGCAAACCTGTTACCTGAGCCACTTGTCAAGATTGGCTCGGACAAAGTCATCATCATTGAGGTGCGGATAGGCGGCGTAGACGCGATCTATTTCCGCCTTTTGCCGGGGGGAGAGACGTTCCTGCGGGTCGAGTGTCCATGTTCCCTGCAAAAGTCCTTGTCGCCGCAGAACCTCGTGAATGCCGACGATGCAGCCTGCAAAGCCGTGGGCAGCATCGAAAAAGGCAGAGTTGCAGTCCGTCACTTGCACGCCGAGGGCGAGCAGATCTCCTGGCACAGGTTCGCCCTGCTTCACCAAGCTACGGATGCGCGTCAACAGTTCCACTGCCTTTCTCGTCCAGACTGCCCAATGGCCGAGAAGGCCACCCACGATGCGCACCGTCACCTGCGTTTGGCCGGTTCGAACGGCGAAAGGGGTGAGGAGGTCGCACACGATGTTGTCGTCGTTGCCGGTGTAGAGGGCGATTTCATCGGCACGGCCAGACTCGACCACGCCTCGGACTACGTCCAGCGTCTGGTAGCGATTGAACGGGGCAATTTTGATTGCGACGACGTTGTCAATGAGTGCGAAGCGCCGCCAGAAATCCACGTCCAGCGGGCGCCCTCCGACCGCTGGCTGCAGGTAAAACCCGAAAAGCGGGAGCACCCGAGCCACGGCCCGGCAGTGCGCAATGAGCTCGGCGTTGGAGGCCTGCTTAAGGGCAGAAAGGCTGACCAGGACTGTGTGGTATCCAAGCTCCCTTGCGAGCGTCGCTTCTCGCACCGCCTGCCGGGTTGTGCCAACCACACCTGCGACCTTGAGGATAGGCCTGCCTGTTGCCTTGGCGTAGGCGTCAACCTCTTCCGAGGCGAGTGCCAGGACGGGCCGGAGCAGATCCACGCCCTTTTTGCGGATAGCGAATTGGGTGGTGTGCACGGCCACGGCGACCCCTCCAGCCCCGGCGTCCAGGTAGTACCGTGTGAGGGCGCGCTGGTGCCGTTCGTCCAATCTTCGTCGCGGAGTGAGGGCAAGGGGGTGCGCAGGGATGACCATCCCAGCGCGCAGGCGCCCTGCCAGCTCAGAGGGAAGCTTCGGGTAGTCCACTGCCAGTCTCCCTGTCAGAATCTGCCGTTGCGCACCTCGAAATGAGTCGGCTTATGGAGAAGCGGGCCCCCCTTGTCCATCCAGTCAGCAGTCCAACGGATGAGCACCTCCAATGGCACGCGCGGATAGCCGAACAGACCGAAGGCCCGGGCCGCATTGCTCAACAAGGCCGTGCCGCTTTCTTCGCCAACAAAGCGGGGCACCTTGCCAAAGAGAGCCCCGAACTGGTGCGCCAACCAGCGTATGGATACGGTCTCCGGTCCCGTGATATTCAGCACTAACGGAGGGGCCTGGCAGTGCCGCAGGCAGCGCAGGACCATGGCGTTGACGTCGCCTTGCCAGATGACATTGACATGGCCCATGGTGAGGTCAATAGGTTCCTCTGCCAGAACCTTGCGTGCGACGTCCACCAGCACACCGTACCGCATTTCCACGGCGTAGTTCAGACGAATGAGCGCTACTGGGGTGCCATGAGTCCGCGAGCCGTAGTCGAACATTCGCTCCCTGCCCAGACAGGATTGGGCATATTCACCTACCGGCTGGGGAGGATCGTTTTCCAAAGAGCCACCGCTGGTGACTGGCACAAGGGGGTACACGCACCCAGTGGAAAAGGCGACAATACGCGACTTGCGAAAGCGTTCGGCGACCAGACCCGGCAGATAGCAGTTTATTGCCCACGTCAGGGCAAGGTTCTCGGTGGAACCGAATTTCATTCCCGCCATAAAGATCACATTCGGAGCATCGGGTAACCCCTCAAGCAGCGTGCGGTCCAACAGATCCCCATGGATGCACTGGATGCCTTCCCGTTCCAGCCGCACGCGCGCCTGGTCACTCTCAAACAGGGCTACCCCGATGATACGCCGCTTCTTGCCGGCGGCCTCCGATGCTTGGCGAGCCATGCGCGCGAGCGAAGGGCCTATCTTGCCACCAACCCCGAGGATGAGCAGGTCGCCGTCCAACTCGCCCATTGCTTCGGTGACCTCCGGCGTTGGC
This sequence comes from candidate division KSB1 bacterium, assembly GCA_034506335.1. Taxonomy (NCBI): domain Bacteria; kingdom Pseudomonadati; species Candidatus Zhuqueibacterota bacterium. The sequence goes on along the minus strand of JAPDPR010000007.1, from coordinate 5,904 downwards.
TCAGATAAGAGTCGTTCCAGATGCTCTTCGTCATGAATGGTCGACGGCCACGGCGCTGTCATCGTTACCTCCTTGTCACAAACGCGAGTTCCAATATATCAAATCGCGCCGAATAAAGCAAGGGATAAGGCGCACAACCGGCAGAACACGCCTCTTCTTGAGCTGCGCGCAGGGGCGTGGTGGAGCAGGTTTGTACTTGGAAAGCTCGCCTAGCCGACGTGCTGACGTAAGGCTCACCAAGTCGGGGGCCTATATGCGGCTCACCGGGGTGTGGGCAAATCCCGCGCGAAGAGGTGCCGGTGCTGGTGCTCAGGGGTGGCTCGGGACGCCGAGGGATGCTGGCGGCTCGATGGAGTAGCCTTTCTACTTGAAAGCACCTCTCTGGCTGGGAGGCAGCACGAGTCGAGACCTGCCCTTTGCAGCCAGTCTCCGGATATGGGTGTTGGTCGCGAGGAGCTAGGAGGGCCAGCTGCCCACCCCAGGGACCATATCTGTATGCAGCCGAGTCGAATACCGAGAATATGTCCTTTGAATTCCTTTGCGGTTTTGCTATATTTGCGCTCCTCGAGAAACGCACAAGCAGCCGTGACGGCCTGCCGAGGCCCAGCAATCCGGCTTTTGTTTAACCAAAGCGAACTCTCGCAGTTGCTTGGACGGGTCTTGCACCCTACCTCAATGACGGTGGTTCTTAGCCAACGATGGAGGCACCATGGCGCAACATCAGCGATTTCGGTTCAAGACAAAGGAGGAACTGTTCGCCAAGTTGGGGGAACTGGGGATCACCTTGCCATTCGACGAAGACGTGAGCGTGCTCTTTGACCGGGTCACTGTGGCGGGTCATACCCTTGCCAATCGCTTTTTGGTTCACCCGATCGAAGGTTTCGACGCCGGGCCGAGCGGTGGCCCGACCGAGCTTACCTATCGTCGGTACCGACGGTATGCTGCAGGCGGAAGTGCCTTCATCTGGTTCGAAGCCACTGCCGTGGTCCCAGAAGGCAGGTCGAACCCCCGTCAGTTGTGGCTTCACCCAGGGAATGTGGAGGACTTTGGCCGGCTGGTTGAACAGACGCGCAAGGCGGCACGTGAGGCATTCGGCGCTGAGCGGGAGCTGGTGTGTGTGCTTCAGCTGACCCACTCCGGGCGCTACTCCAAGCCCACTGGGAGGCCTGCACCCATCATCGCGCACCACAGTAGGGTTTTGGATCCGCTGCACCAGCTGCCACCCGATTACCCTCTCATTTCTGACAGCGAGCTGGACCGCCTCCAAGAGATGTATGTCGCGGCCGCACGACTCGCTGCCGAGGCCGGTTTTGACGGTGTCGATGTGAAGGCCTGTCACCGCTACTTGGTGTCGGAACTGCTTGCTTCATTTACTAGAGAGGGGAGCAAATATGGGGGATCCTTCGAGAATCGCACCCGCTTCCTCCGTGAGGTGGTGCAGAGGATCAAAGAAGAGGTGCCTGGCGTGTTTGTGACCACGCGCCTCAATGTGTATGACGCCATTGAGTACCCTTACGGCTTTGGCGTCTCCGAGGAGGATCACCGAGTCCCTGATTTGAAGGAGCCGATCGAGCTGATCGGCTTGCTGAAGCAGGAAGGTATGCCGGTCCTTAACCTCTCGATCGGTAATCCGTACTACAACCCGCATTATGGCCGTCCTTACGATTTCCCCATTAAAGGAGGCTACATCCCAGACGTTCACCCGTTGGAGGGCATTGAGCTCTTCTTGCGCATCACGCGGCAGATACAGCAGGCGCATCCCGACTTGTCGGTGGTGGGTTCGGGGTATTCGTGGCTGCGCTTTTTCTTGCCCTATGTGGCGGCGGGCGTCGTGCGCAATGGCTGGGCCACACTGATAGGGGTCGGGCGTGGAGCGTTGGCCTACCCTGATTTTGTGCGTGATCTTCAGAGTGTTGGTGTTATGGACCCGTACAAGTGCTGCATCTCCTGCTCGGCATGCACACAGATTATGCGTGATGGCCAAAGTACCGGATGCGTAATTCACGACAAGGAGATTTATGCCGCCAATTACCGCCTCGGCAGGAGGTTCGCGCTCGACCGCTTGAAGGAAGAGGCAGAGCGATGTCGCAACTGCGCCACGCCGTTTTGCCAGCGGGCATGTCCGGCCCAGATCGATGTGCCAGGCTTCATCAAGGCCTTCGCTGACGGCGATTTGCAGCGCGGTTATCAGCTCTTGACCGAGCGCAACGTCTTGCCTGAGATGTGCGCATACGTTTGTCCCACGGAAGTCCTCTGTGAGGGCTCGTGCGTAGAAAAAATCCTCACCGACAATGCTGTTGCTATCCGGGACATACAGCTTTTCCTAGCGAAAGAAGCCAGAGAGAGAGGTTTGGTGCAACAGATGGTGCCCGCCAATTCCACCGGTAAGAAGGTGGCAGTGGTGGGTGCAGGACCTGCCGGCCTGGCCTGTGCAATTGCCTTGGTGCGGAAAGGGCACTCGGTGGAAGTCCTGGAGGCCGCGGAACGGCCAGGGGGCGTGGTGCGCCATCTCATTCCAGCCTACCGAATTCCCTTTGAGAATGCCGACCGAGAGATGGAGGTCGTTCTCCGCTTGTTACCGAATGACCGCCTGCAGGTGAGGTACAAGACACCTCTTACGCCAGCGCGGAATCTGGAGGAGCTGCTCAAGCAATTCGATGCTGTATTCTTGGCTATTGGGTTACCCCAAGGGAAGTCGCTTGCCACCAAGGCCTATGAGAATCTCGTGAGCGCCATCGACTTTCTTGCCGAGGCCAAGAAGGCAGGACGCGTCGCTGTGCCCCGGACTGTGGCGGTCATCGGCGGGGGCAACACTGGAATGGACGCGGCGATTACCGCCAAGCAGAATGGCGCGCGCAACGTGTATGTGATGTGCTTTGAGTCCTTCGCCACGATGCCCGCGTGGCTGTCGGAGAAGCAACTTGCCCTTCTGCAGGACGTCCATTTCATGAATCTCTTCATGCCAAAGGGATACGTCGCCGATAATGGTAGGGTCAAGGCCGTGCGGTTGGCGCCCGTGGAGCTAGAGGACCCAGACGCGCGCGGATTTTGTGCTCCGCGTGAACTTCCGGGCGCAGAGTTTGAAATTCCAGTGGACATGGTAATTGAAGCCTTGGGGCAAAAGGTGCCTGATAACTTGCCCGAGCTTCTTCCCGGGGTCAAGCTCGGGCCCAATAAGCTTGTACTGGTGGGCCCGGGTCACCATGGGACCAGCAGGAGGGGGGTGTTCGCTGGTGGGGACATCGTGAACGGAGGCACCACTGCGGTGCAGGCTATTGCGGACGGACTTGCAGCTGCCGAAGAAATCGATGCCTATTTGCGGGAGGAATCGTTATGCGCCAAGTAGCTCTGGTCACCGGCGGCGCGCGCGGTATTGGCAGGGGGATCGCCGAAGCCCTAGCGCGCACCGGATTCGACGTGGTGGTGGACGATGTGCGCGAACCTGGTGAGGTCGAAGACACCCTGCAGGCGCTACAATCTATGGGCGTGGAGGCCTACTACGTCAAGGCGGACATCTCCAAGCCTGATGACCGCCAGCGGCTCGTCGACGAGTGCCGCTCGCGTTTTGGCAGGTTGGACCTGCTCGTCAACAACGCTGGTGTTGCTCCGGCACAGCGGCTCGACATTCTCGAAGCCAGCGAGGAGAGTTTTGACCGCGTGCTGGCCATCAACCTCAAGGGGCCCTACTTCTTAACGCAAGCGGTTGCCAACTGGATGATTGAGCAAAAGCGGCAGTTTCCGGAGCGCAGCCCGAAGATCGTGAACATCTCCTCCATTTCGGCCTACACCTCTTCGCCTTCGCGGGGCGAGTACTGCATCTCCAAGGCCGGCGTTTCCATGATGACTCTGCTTTTCGCGGATCGGCTGGCACCCTTTGGCATCAACGTCTACGAGATCCGGCCGGGGATAATCGCAACCGAGATGACCAGGGCGGTGAAAGACAAATACGATGCCCTCATCGCGCAAGGTTTGACCCCCATCGCGCGGTGGGGGCTGCCGGAGGACATCGGCAAGGCGGTCGCCGCCATCGCTTCCGGCGCTTTCCCCTTTTCTACAGGGGAAGTCTTCAATGTGGATGGAGGCTTTCACATACGGCGGCTGTAGCCCGTTTTGAGGCCCTTTTCGCAGGAGGCAAATTCATGCGCAAGTCAGAAGTGACGTTGGCCGGCAAGCGGCTTCCGGTCTACCGGTGCAATACCCTGGTCATCGGCAGCGGCGCGGCCGGACTGAACGCCGCTGTTACCCTAGTGGACAGGGGACAGGATGATGTCATCATCGTCACCGACCAGTGGGGGGGAGGCACCTCCAACAACACGGGCTCGGACAAGCAGACTTACTACAAGCTGTCCTTGTCCGGGGAGCTACCTGATTGCGCGCTGGACATGGCCCGCGACCTCGCGCAAGGGGGGAGCATGCATGGGGACATTGCCCTGTGTGAAGCGCAGAACTCCCTTCAGGCCTTTTTCCACCTGGTCAGTTTGGGGGTCCCCTTCCCGCACGACCGTTACGGGGCATTTGTGGGTTACAAGACGGACCACGACCCCCGGCAGCGTGCCACTTCCGCAGGGCCGCTGACCTCGCAGCTCATGTTTCAGGCTTTGGCGCAGGATGTCAAGCGAAAAGGGATCCCGGTGCTGGACCGGCACCAGGTCATAGCCCTGCTGACCGAAGGGCAGGGGGAGGAGAAACGGGTAGTGGGCGCGCTTGCGTTTGACCTGGCGAATATGGAAAACGACCGCCTCGGACTGGTGCTTTTCAATGCCACCAACGTGGTGCTGGCTACTGGCGGTCCTGCAGGCATCTACCGTGCTTCGGTCTATCCAGAGAGCCAACTGGGCGCCACTGGCATGGCACTGGAAATCGGGGCCATTGCCCAAAACCTCACCGAGTGGCAATACGGTCTGGCGTCAATTGGCTTTCGCTGGAACGTCTCGGGAACGTACCAACAGGTAATCCCTCGCTACATTTCCACGGCGTCGGATGGGAGCGACGAGCGGGAGTTTCTCAACAGCTATTTTCCCTCCATGGGAGCTCTTGCCACCGCCATCTTTCTCAAAGGCTATCAATGGCCATTCGACGCGCGTAAAGTGCCAAACCACGGTTCCTCGTTGATTGACCTCCTGGTTTACCAGGAAACGGTCCGCAAGGGCAGAAGGGTATTCATGGACTTTACACGAAACCCGAGCGGTGCTGGAGTGCTGGATGACTTCTCATTTGATTGTCTGGCCGAGGAGGCCCGCACCTATTTGGAACGTTCTGGCGCGCTGCTGCCCACACCGATCCAGCGCCTTGCAAAGATGAACCAGCCTGCCATCGATCTTTACCGCAGCCATGGCATCGACATCACGCGAGGCCCCCTTGAGATTGCGGTGTGCGCGCAGCACAACAATGGCGGACTGCAGGGCAATATCTGGTGGGAGTCCAATATCAAGCATCTGTTTCCCGTTGGAGAGGTCAACGGGACGCACGGTGTGTACCGTCCTGGGGGTTCAGCGCTCAATTCCGGGCAGGTGGGGAGTATGCGTGCCGCCACTTTTATCGCCAAGCGGTACAGGGAAGAACCGTTGAGCGATGCGCAGTTCGTGGCAGTTGTTGAGGGGCAGGTCGCGGCAAAGGCAGAGCTCGCGCAACGAATCCTGAGGGATGAAAGTCGGGACCACGGCCTGCATAGCAGTGCCCGCACGGAGCTCCAACAACGCATGTCCACCTACGGCGCACATATTCGCAGCGTGGACGGAGTAAGTAAGGCTTGCTCTGAAGCGTGGGAGCAGCTCGAACGTCTGCGCAGCCGCCTAGGTGTTAAGCATCCGGAGGAACTGCCGGAGGCCTTCCGGAACCTCGACCTCTGTCTCACGCATGCGGTCTACTTTGAAGCAATGAAGGAGTACCTGCACAAGGGCGGGC
>JAPDPR010000006.1:96496-119826 GCA_034506335.1 candidate division KSB1 bacterium | reverse complement strand
GCCCTCAATAGCTTTCGCGCAGATGGCGCAGCTCATGCCACCCACTCGGACGGTGAGCTCCTCCTGCACGACGCCGTACCCGGCCCGTTCAACCGCGCGGACGAGTGCACGTCCCTGCACCTTGCTCTCATCGTACAGCACCCGCGCGCGCTCGCTAGCCAGACTGACCGCAGCCGACTCAACGCCTTGCACTTCCCGCAGAGCCCGCTCCACTGTCTTCGCGCAGACGGCACAGGTCATGCCGGTCAGCTGTAGGTCAAGCTCTTTCACCTCTGCCCTTCCGCAACCTGCTTACCTGCTTCTGACTCCTCGATGACTCCTCTTGGTCACTGCCAAACCACACCGTTCGCTGCGGGAAGGGGATCTCAATGCCCTTCGCCTCCAGCGCCTGCTTGATGCGCCATAGGAGTTCGCTACGTGTGGCATACCAGGTGGAAACTGGCGACCAAAAGCGCACCGTCAAGTTGACCGCACTTTCGCCGAAGCTTTCCACGAACACTTGGGGTGTCGGTTCCACGAGCACATAGGGATGCTCGTTCAAGACCTCTTTGATTGCGCCGATGGCCACCTCCGCGTCGTCGCGGTAACGGATGCCCACCGTATAGTCGATGCGCCGGCACGCGAGAGCCACGTAGTTGGTAATGTTGGAGGTAAAAACCTTCTCGTTCGGCATACGGACCATCAGCCCATCGTAAGTGCGAATCGTGGTGGAGATGATCCTGATGTCGTCCACAAACCCCGCCGTTCCCTCGATGTTCACCTGGTCGCCGATCTTGACAGGCCGTTCCACCATCAGGAACAGGCCAGAAATCACGTTTCCCACGATCTGCTGGCTGGCGAACCCCACAACCAGACCGGCTACGCCGCCGGCGACCAGCAGCCCTGACAAGCCAACGCCCAAAATGGAGAGCGCCCACAACAGCCCCCCTACGACCACGAGATAGTAAGCGACCTTTGCCACCATGTCCAGATAGTGGGCGGCGACCTTCTCGCGCAGCGACCTGCGCAAGCTGAGTGCTATGACCTTTCCGCCGGCGACGGCGGCGATGAAAACCAACACCGCCCCCACCAGTTCGAAAAGGGTGATACCGCCAACCAGTGTCAGGCCTGGCTTCATAGGCCGTACTCCATCATAAACCTCGTCATGGCCGTGGATAGCTTTCGGGCTCGATATACCTCTAGCGACTTCTTCATTCCCTCATGGAGTGGCCGGTCCACAAACTGGGTCTCAGCCATGTCCGCTGCCGTAATCCTCATCTCCGCCTGCATTGCGACAAGGGCACTGCCGAAGAAGAGCTTCATCCCGTGCGCGTGAAACACCGCCCGGTTGACCTCCACCCACCGCGGCGTGGCGTTAGTGACGGTGAGCGCAAGGACTCCTTCCTCCAGTGGCTTCACAGTGGGCGGGACAAAGCTCACCTTGCTGCGCCAGTACTTGCACACACGCCCTCCGCCTTGGGGACCGTAGAGTGTAAACTTACTTGGCAGCAAACAGAAGACGTCCAGCATCTCAACCGCCTGCTGTCGCGCGATAAACACTCCCACCTCGATGGGAAAGGTCAAAAAAAGTACCACGCGCCCCTTAGGTTCTACCACCACCGGTCTGACGAAGTGCAGCAGGAGCGTGGTGGAGATCGACTGCGGCAGATTCACCGGTTCTACAGGATTGACGATGAGACGGCCACCACTGGTCACCACGGTCTTTTCAACCACACCGCACGGAGCCTCGCGGCGGTAGTGGACCACCTCCCCCTCAGGCATGGCAGCCACCCGCACGGAATCACTTTGCAGCTCCACTGGCAGCGGAAAACGGCCGTAAAGCGAAGGTTTCTTCCCCTTACGTGAACCCGAGACTGCCTCCTTTGTTCTTCCTTTCATCTGCTCCTCCGCACCGCCACGTGCTGCCCAAGGATTCCTCTATAACCAGCGCCGGCGGCGAAAGTGATAGAGCATCACCGCCGTGACCACCGCCATCACCGCCAGCACTGCTGGATACCCCCATCGCCACTGCAATTCCGGCATGTTCGCGAAGTTCATGCCATAAACGCCGGCAATAAAGGAGAGAGGAATGAAGATGGTGGCGATGATGGTCAGCATCTTCATGACCTCATTCATACGATTGTTCAAGGAAGAGAGGTAGATCTCTAACAAGCTGGTGACCATCTCCCGGTAGCTGTCGATGCTTTCGGCAATCTGCACGGTGTGGTCGTAGACATCGCGCAGATAGACGCGGGTGACGTCGGTGATGCAAGGCGATTCGCCGCGGGCCAAGGAACCTATTACTTCGCGCAACGGCCACACCTCTCTGCGCAGATTCAGCAGATCGGTCTTGAGCCGATGAATCGCCTCGATGGGCGAAGGACCCTCTTCTGCTAGCACAACCTCGGTGAGCGCCTCGATCTCTTCGGCCACCTTTTCCAAGACAAGGAAGTGGCGGTCAACGAGCACGTCGATAGCAGCGTAGAAAAGGTAGTCGGGGCCGCTGGTGCGCAGCCTCCCCTTCGCATTTACCAAGCGCTCCTGTACCGGCGCGAACACGTCCGTGGGGCGCTCCAGGAATGTCAGGACCCCTTGGCGGCAGAGGATGAGGCTCACCTGCTCGCTAAGCAGGCCGTTGCCTCCACCGAGATAATCTACAAGGCGGAGCACGAGAAACAGGTAGTCTTCATAGAGGTCAATTTTTGGTCGTTGGTGGGTATTGGCGACGTCTTCGAGGACCAGTGGGTGGATACCCCACATACTTCCGATCTTTGCCAACAGCTCGTGGTCTTGCAGCCCGGTGATTGTGACCCAGCGGTGCAAAGTTCCCCGCGGTGGCCCTGCTTGGGCTGCCGAGACCCCTCTAGTGAGCCGACACCTGTTCCGGTCATAGTCCACCGTCTCGATGCTGACTTGGGCCACCTTCTGCTCGCCGATGTGCACGATCGTACCCGGGGGCAGCCCGATTTTGCTCGACCGTTTGACCACGCGTCTTGTCATGGCAAGCCTCTCCTTGCCCTGCGTCGAATGCCGTTAACTATGCCGCCCGCTTGATTACTACAAGAGTGGCGTCGTCTTCCCACGGCGTCCGATTGCCGAACTCGAAGACCCTCTCGAACACCACGCGCACGATGTCCTGCGCCGACGACCCCCGCTGCTCGCGCACCAACTCCTTCAGTCGCGCGATGCCAAACTGTTCGCCCTCACTGTTAACGCGTTCGATGATGCCATCGCTGTACACCACCAGCACCGACCCTCGCTCCAGGTAGGCGTAGGCGCGATTGGCTTGCAGTTGGGGCAGAAAACCCAGCGGCACCCCTGTCGCGGGCAAGTCTTTGTACTCACCGTCCGAGACGATGAAGGGTGGCGGGTGGCCGGCGTTCACATAGAAAAAGTGCCCATCCCATTCCACCTCGCCGACGAAGAGAGAGACGAACGTGGTAGGGTAGGCAGCCGCCTGCATGACCTGGTTGAGCTTTTCCAGAGTGTGCACGATGCGCATCTCCTTGGCCAAGCCCATCCGCAACCCCACTACCACATCCCTGGTCAGGAGCGCGGCAACCAGGCCATGGCCGCTAGCGTCGCCTACCGCAACCCCAAAGCTATCTTCGTCAAACTGGAAAAAGTCGTAAAAGTCGCCGCCCACTAGTTCGGCGGGTCTGGAGCAGCCGGCTATCTCATAGCCGTTCACCTGTGGTGTCCCTTTTGGCAGAAGGCTCTGTTGGATCCGAGCGGCCTGCTGGAGCTCTGTGTTCAGCGTCTCGGCGAACAAGCGGTAGTTCAGGGCCATGCGCACTGCGTTGAGAAAAAGGAGCACCTCCTCCCGCACCCATCCGCTCTTCAGCTCAAAGATGAATAGCCACTGCCGATCGGAGCTGTGCACATAGATACCTGCGGGGACTGCGTACTGTCCGGCGCCAGGTTCCGACTGCAGCAGTCGGGCCAGTGCAGGGTCGTCGAATATGAAGCTGCCATTCCCTACGATACGGCGTACCGCCTCGTTGTCCGCCGCCAGGCGAGCGGCAATGCGCCTGTCTCCGAACGCCCGATAGGACTTCAGCAACACGAACTCATTGCCCCGCAACTCATAGAGGTGGCTGGAAGATAACTGCAGCGCGTCGCCAAAGCGCTCGGTCAATTCCGCGAGGATCTGCGAAAGAAAGTTCTCCCCGCGCTTGCCAATGCGGATTTTGCCCAGAATGGCATCTAGCTCACGATAGAAAGACTTCGGTTCCGCCATGTGATCCCGCGCTCCAGTTGCTCCTCCAAGCGGCATTCCTTCACAGTGTCACTAATGCGGCTAGCTTCTGTGTGGCTTCTACCAGTACCTCCCATTCGATGTTCCCGAGAGCTCGACCCTCTTCTTCTCCATCTCTGGACTGGAGACGTCCCAGATCACGCGCCGTCCCCAGGCACCAGAGGCCGCCATTCGCTCACGTCGTGACCAAGCCTCCGCGCGAATTCGCGGCATAGCCGCTCTTCGATCTCCTCTGCTTTATCGGGATTGGACCCCAGGGGGATCACGCCGCCAGCAAAGGTACCGTGCCCTCCGGCGTTGCGACGATCGAGAACCAGGCTTTTGACCAGCCTGTCTGCTTGCGCACGAGGTGAGGAAGCGCGGACGGAAACGACGAGGTTGCCGCCGAACCGTCCAGTACACAGCGACCAGCTGACTCTGGAGCAGCGGAGGAGCATGTCAGCCATCTCGGCGACCGCGTCCGGTCCTGGCACCTCGCCGATGTTGGCTACGATCAGATGGCGAAACGTGCGGGCCCGAGCCAGGGTGCGGGCCAGAATGGCGAAATAGGACCTGGGAAGCTTGGGGTGGACGATGCGCGCCAACTTCCGCGCACTAGAAAGGGGCAGCACGGCATAGTAGGCCCGCACATCCCGCAAAGAGGTCTCGCGACCGAGGTCCTGGGTCTCCGAGCGGATAGCATACGTCAGACCGGTGGCAAGGTCCGAGGGAAAGGGCAGGCCGGCCGCCTGGACAAGCTCCACCAGCAAGGTGGCTGTCGCCCCCACTTCTGAGTCCACAAAGGCCACCTCTGCTTGCAGCCCACGCCCCCGGGCGTGGTGGTCGATAACTAAGTGAGTAGCGAGACTCTGCGGCAGATTCACGTTGCCGGCGCCGGGTTGCGCGTCAACCAGGGCAACACGATCAAATTCTCGCCCCCACACCGTGCTGGCCTTCTTCAGGTGAAGCTGGAGTTCGCGCACCAACGCCCTGTTCTCCGCCCGCCATACGAATCCTTCGTAGGCAAACGTGGCGTGCACCCCATAGCGGCGTTCAGCCACGTAACTCAGCGCCATGCCGCTGGCAAGCGCGTCGGGATCAGGATTGCTGTGGGTGACCACCAGGAGGGTCTGCTGGCCTGCAAACAAAGCGTCCAACTGCTCCAGCGCTTCCCTTTTCAGCTCTTGACCCATAGCGGGATCCTTCTCCTTTGTCACCTTGGCGTGGTCAGGAGAAACAGCTGGGCCGGAGGGCACCAGGGTCCAGTACGCCGCCTCTCACAAGAAGTAGGCCTTTTGCACATACTGCAGCACCATGCGCTGCGTGTTGAAAAACGACCCATTCAAGGCAATGGCATGGGCCATCACTTCCAGAAAATCCTTGCGCTTCTTGTAGAACAGAGGCATGACCACCTTTTCCAGCTTGTCGTACAGTGCAGCGGCGTCGGCGTCGGGATTGTCGGGCACCGAGGTGCCCAATGCGGGGCAGCCAATGGCCCACCCAGTCTTGCCTTCGATGCACCCTTCGATCCACCAGCCGTCCAGAATGCTTAGCGAAGGCACGCCGTTCACCGCCGCCTTCATGCCGCTTGTGCCCGATGCCTCGAGGGGTGGGATCGGTGTGTTCAACCACACATCTACGCCTGCCACCATGAGCTTGGCTAACTCGATCTCATAGTTGGTCATGTACGCAACGCGCACCACGTCCCTGAGCTGCTCTTTTGCCTGGAAGATGCGCACGATGAGTTGTTTGCCCTCTTCATCGCGGGGGTGAGCCTTGCCAGCGAAGACGATTTGCAGGGGCCCGACTTTCGCCACCATCTGCCGCAGCCGCTCGGGGTCACGGAAGATCAGATCAGCCCGCTTGTAGGCGGTGGCCCGGCGAGCAAAGCCAAGAGTGAACGTATCGTAAGACATACCCGCACCTGTCTCCTCGTTGACGCGGTCGATGAGGCGGCGCTTCGCCTCCTGGTGCGCCTCCCAGATGCGCGCGCGGGGGATGCTCAGGGCGTAGCGAAGGCTGAAGTTATCCTCCCGCCAACCCGGAATGTAGGCATCAAAGAGCTCCTGAAATGGGGGTGCTGCCCACCTGCCCACGTCCACACCGTTGGTAATTGAGTCAACGGTGTACTGCGCGAACATGTGCCGGGAAACCTCCTGGTGGCGCTTCGCCACACCGTTGATGTAGTGGCTGAGGTTGAGGGCGAGAAAGGTCATGTTCAGCACGCCCTCGTGGGAATAGAGCTCCGGGCTCTGCATGGCTTCGTGTGCCCCCAGCACACGCTGCACCAAGCCCAAATCAAACTTGTCGTGACCGGCGGGTACAGGCGTGTGGGTCGTAAAGACGCAAAGTCGTCGCACCGCTTCGATGTCTTCTTCTGCCGGCCGGGTTCTCCCGTGCTCCCGCATGCGGTCCGCCAGCAATTCGAGAGTCAACAAGGCAGCATGCCCTTCGTTGAGGTGGTAGCGAATAACCCGTTGGTAGCCTAGTGCCCGCAGAATGCGTACACCGGCGATACCTAGAATGGCCTCCTGGCACAAGCGGTAGTACGCATCGCCACCGTAAAGGTAGTGTGTCAGGGTTCGGTCCCAATCGTTGTTCTCCGGCAGGTCGGTGTCCAGGAAGAAGACGGGCACATCAAAACCGCTGGGGCCGCGCACCACATATTTCCAGGCCCGGACGTACACCGTCCTGCCCTCGATGGTCAGAGGTACGCGGGCCTTAGTCTCCACCAGGTGGTCTTCCACATCCCACTCCACAGGACGCTCCACCTGGCGGCCCTGTCCGTCAAGTTCCTGGCGGAAGTAGCCTTTGCGGTGGAGCAACGTTACCGCCACCAGAGGCACACGCATGGCGGCCGCCGAGCGAATGGTGTCGCCTGCCAGCACCCCTAGTCCTCCACTGTACGTGGGGATCTCTTGCTCCAGACCAATCTCCATCGAAAAGTATGCCACGACTTCTCTGGCCATGGTGCTCCTTGCCCTTTTCTGCACACCCTCACCAGCTCAGGCACGGCACGCTTGTGCACGACTGAGCCCACATGTTGCCCACTGCCTTGATTGCCTTCTGTCAAAATACAACAAACGGCGGAGCTTTGCAAGAAGAATCTCTCTGCCCCGCCGTCTCCGGTGCGGCCATGCCCTCAGGCGTTGGCCTCATTTTCGCTTCGGTCGGTAGATGTGGGTGCTCAGACCGTAGAAAACCTCCGCCGCCTCCATGAGCGTCTCTGAAAGGGTCGGATGCGGATGGATGGCCCTGGCCAGGTCGGAGGCCAAAACCCCCTTTTCGATGGCGAGCACCGCTTCGGCGATGAGCTCTCCTGCTTCCGGGCCCACCAGGCCAACACCCATCACCTTTTCGCTAGTCGAGTCAATGAGCAACTTGGTCAGGCCATCGCTTCTGCCCATAGTCAGCGCCCGCCCGGATGCCGCCCACGGGAACTTGGCCACCTCCACTGCCCGCTGCTCTGCGGCAGCTTGTGTTTCGGTCAACCCACAATATGCGATTTCGGGGTCGATGTACACCACAGCCGGGATGGCATGGGGGTCGAACGTCGCCTCCTGACCGGCGATCACTTGAGCCGCGACCCTCCCCTCGTGCGACGCCTTATGGGCCAACATGGGCCCTCCCACCAGATCCCCTATGGCGAAAAGCGAGGGTTCTGCAGTGCGGCGCTGGGCGTCAACCGCCACGAACCCTCCCCGGTTCAATTCCACCTTCGTGTGTTCCAAACCCAGGTCCTGAGAATTAGGCTTGCGCCCCACCGCGATGAGTACCGCCTCGTACGTCCCCTCTCGGCGCGCGGTATTTGTGCCCTCAAAGGTCACCTGAATGCCCCCGTCGACCTCCACCATGCGCGCCACGGTGGTCTCGAGCATTATCTCCTCGAATAGCTTTTCTGCCGAGCGCTTGAACACTGCCACCAGGTCCTTGTCGGTGCCAGGCAGGAGCTCCGGCATCATCTCCACTACCGAAACGCGGCTCCCCAAGGCGGCGTAGACACTGCCCAGCTCCAAGCCGATGTAGCCTCCGCCCACTACCAGCAGCGTCTTGGGCACCCACCGCAGTTCCAAAGCTGCCGTGGAGTCCCACAGGCGCGGCGACTCCAGCTGTAACCCAGGCACCGCAGCCGCGCGTGAGCCGGTAGCAAGGATCGCGTGGTCGAACAGGAGCGCCTGGGTGCTGCCCTCCGCGGTGCGCACCACCAACGTGTGCGCGTCCCGTAGCTCCGCCATTCCCTGCACGTAGCGGATCTTACGCTGTCGGGTTAACATGCCCAATCCCGCAGTGAGTTTTTCTACCACGCCGTCTTTCCATGCCCGCACTTTGGCATGATCTATTCGTGGCGAGGCAAACTCCACTCCCCACTGGGACGCCTCCCTTGCCAGGCGGATGACCTTGGCAACGTGCAGAAGCGCCTTGGAAGGGATGCACCCGCGGTACAGGCAGACGCCTCCAGGGTTACGCTCCGGGTCAATGAGCGTGACCTGCAAGCCAAGATCCGCGGCCAGAAAGGCGGCGGCATATCCACCAGGCCCTGCACCGACTACCGCCACCTGGGTCCGCTCCTCCGACATCCTCAACCTCCTCTCTAACCAGAATACAAGCTATCGGTAAGCTACCACCAATCCTGACCGAACGTCTGGCGGAGAACGAAACCTCGTTGCCACTCGCGCGCGGAGGACACCAGCCCCAGGTCCGCAGACTGGGGCCACTGAGCCATCAGCTTCCCCGCAATCTCACACCCCGGCCAGCGCCGCAAAGTCCACACCGGGGTCCCGGAATTGTTCGGGCGTTATGGCGATCCTTTTCCGGAGCAGGGCCTCGACAGCGGCAAACTGCTCGCCCATCCCCATGGTCGCCACGCCCACCAGTCGCCCTCCCGAGAAGTACCCCGCCAGGAACCGCCGACTGTGAACATCGCCGCGATAGAGGACGGCATCAAAGGCCTGCCCATAGCCGGCGTACTTCAGGGAAATCCCGTGCTGTCGCGTCCAGAAAAATGGCACTTCCGCGTAGGGGGTCGGGTTGCCCAACATTGCTCGGGCTGCGTGCTGCCCCTGCCGTTCCGCGACAGCCCAATGTTCCACGCGGTAGCGCGCGCCGGTGCTCGGCTCTGGCACAGCCGCTACATCACCGGCGGCAAAGATCCCGGGCACTGTGGTCTCCAGGCGGTGGTTCACCGGCAGCGCCCCCTTCTCGACCAGCCCCGAACCAGCGAGAAAGTCCAGCGCAGGCGTAATCCCGATGCCAACGATGACCACTTCTGCCTGGAGACGCTGGCCATTGGACAGGACCACTTCACTCACGGAGCCGTTTCCACGCAGCTCCTGCACGGTGCACCCCAAGTGAAAGCGCACCCCGTGCTCCTCGTGCAAACTCTGCAGGCACCTGCCCACCCCGTCGCCAAGGACTGCGCCCAGGGGCACCGGCTCTGGGGCCACTACTTCCACCGCCACGCCGCGGCTGCGCACCGCAGAGGCTACCTCCAGGCCGATAAACCCCGCACCGACCACCACCATGGTCTTGGCGTGCTCCAGCGCTGCGACGATTGCCCGGGCGTCGGCCAGGCTCCGCAGGGTAAACACGCCCGCCAACTCCGCACCCGGGACCGAAAGACGGCGGGCCTTTCCGCCTGTGGCCACCAGGCAAAAGTCGAATGACAATTGTCCACTCGGCTCAAGGTGCGCCGTCCGCCCCTTGAAGTCGAGTGCTGTCACCTCCGTGCCGGTGAGCACCTCGATCTCGTGTTCGGCATAAAACTTTTCACTGCGCAGTGGAAGCCATTCCGGCTTTGCCTTGCCGGAAAGAAAATCCTTGGAAAGGTTAGGTCGGTCGTACGGCAGGTCGTGCTCTGGGGTGACCATTACCACCCGTCCGGCAAAACCTTCACGCCGAAGTGTTTCCGCTGCTGCCTCCCCTGCGGCTCCCGCCCCGATTATGAGGACCGTCTTTTTCTTACCCACTGCAGGGGCCTTCCTCACCGGGGCCCGTTGGCGGATGTAGACCTCCCCGTTTTCCACTTCCACATCATACGCGGCGAGGTCATCTAACGCCGGAGGAGCCACGACCGCACCGCTGCGCAGGTCGAACCGGGCATTGTGCCAAGGACAGACTACTTCATGCCCGGCTACGAACCCTTCTGCCAGCGGAGCCCCATAGTGCGAGCACTCCCCTCCGCAGGCGTGAACAGCATCACCGAGGCGAACAAGCAACACCTCTTTGTCCCCCACTCTCATGGCCTTCGGCGTTCCTGGAGTCAATTCGCTCAGAGCGCAGGCCCTGTGCCTCTGCTCGCTCATCTATGCCTCCGGGTCTTGTTAGTCCAATCGGACACCCGCAGCGGCAAGTTGCTTGAACCGGCACATAGTGATCGTACCCCGTCACTCCACGGGGTCAAGGTCGTACAGGCAATGGCTCCCGCTCCCCTCGACCCACAGCCTCACTTGCCGGCAGGTGCGTAAAAGCATGCCTTTGGCGAAGTAATCTTGCCCTCTTTCTTGAGCTCTTTCAGGAGCTTTGCCACCTCCTCTTTCGGAAGCCCGGTTGCCGTCACGATGTCGGCGGGCCTCATAGGCTTGCCCGCCTTCTTCAAGGCCTCAAGCACCTTCACCTTGTTGTCTGCCATCATCCTTCCTCCTTCTTTCTCACTCAATTCCGGTTAGTGCCTTGATGTACTGGAGCCGCAGGTAAAGCTCCGGTTTCTCACTCCTCTCCTGGCTCAGAAGACCGCGGATTTCCTCCACCGAGTGGTAGCCGTGCGACTGCAGCCAGGCTTCCACTTCCTGGCGGATCCGCCCGATTTGGGCCAGGCCGTTCTTGTACAGCGTGGAGCACAGCTGCACCACCTTGGCTCCTGCCAGAAACGCTTTCACCGCGCCCTTTCCGTCGTGGATGCCGGTTGAGGCGGCTAAATCCGTGTCGAAGCGCCCGGCCAGCAGGGCAATCCAGCGCAACGGGAGGTGAATTTCCTCCGGGGAGCTGAGTCGATTTCCCGCCACGATGGTCAGGCGCTCCACATCGATATCCATTTGGTAGAACCGGTTGAAAAGGACCAAGGCGGCCGCGCCTCTGTCGGCCAACTCCTTGGCCACATGAGGGAGCGAGGTGAAGTAAGGACCGATCTTCACCGCCAGCGGCACCGTCACCTTTGCCTTCACCTGGTCAACGACCTCGTAGAAGTGCTGCTCCACCTCCGCGGCGGTACGCCGTGTGTCTGCGGGTATGAGAGAGATGTTCAGCTCTATGCCATCGGCACCTGCGGAGGCCAGTTGCGCCGCGTACTCGCCCCACCACCTCCCCTCCACGCAATTGAGGCTGGCGATGATGGGGATGCTCACCGCCTTCTTTGCCTCTTCAATGAGTGTCACGTACTCCCGCGGGCCCAATGCCATGCCCATGCCTCGCACGTACTCAAAGGCCTCCGCGTGTCCGGTCAGCCAGCTCTGCGCCTCTAACTCCCTGGTGTCCACATCGATCTGTTCTTCGAACAGGGATTTGAGCACAACCGCTCCGGCCCCAGCCTCTTCGCACCGCCGGATGCCCTCTAAGGTTGCGGTTAACCGGCAGCTGGCCACCACGAACGGATTGGGCAGAGCCAACCCCATGTACGTGGTTGAGAAATCAGCCATTGACTCCCTCCTCGTTGTTTCGTCTCAAGAAGCCTTTGCCCACAAGCTCTCTCAGTAGCCCGCCTCTTCGGTTCTAACCGGGCCTCTAAACACGCGGTACACGTAAATGGTGTAGCCGATGACCACGGGCATCCCCACCAAAGCAATGAGCGTCATCACCTGCAGCGTCAACAGGCCAGACGATGCATTGTACGCGGTAAGGCCAAGGCCGTTATCGCCACTTGCCCGCACAAGGTAGGGGAACTGAATGGCGCCCACGATCAACCAAAGGGCGAGAAACGCCGCCGAGGAACACCAAAAGGCGGCACGAAACCGCCCCCTCCTAAGCTGAGCGCCAACGAGCCATAGGCACGCCATCGCGACGGCTGCCCCAACCCACGCCAAAGGCTTTTCGACCGCCTCGGGCACGGCGAAACCCGCGGCAACCCCTGCCGCCACAAACAGCGACGCATACCCGATGCGCACCATCCGTGCTGCCTTGACCGCACGCTCCTGCAACGCGCCCTCCGTCTTCAAAGCAGCGTAGGTACTCCCTTGCAGTGCGCATGCTGCCACCCCCAGCAGACCCACCAATAAGGGGAACGGTCGCAGCACGGTGAGAAAGCTTCCCGCATACTCCATACGCTCGTCCAGGGGGATACCCGCTATCACATTGCCCAAAGCCGTACCCAGAAGCAAAGCCGGCAGGACACTCCCAGCCACAAAAGCTCGGTCCCAAAGCCCAGCGCGCTTTGGATCGTGGCTGCGGAACTCTGGCGCCACCGCGCGAAAGATGAGCGCCCACAGCGTGAGCATCAAAGGTGCGTAGAAACCGCTGAACACGGTCGCGTACACGTGTGGAAAGGCGGCGAAAAGCGCTCCCCCTCCTGTCAGAAGCCACACTTCATTGCCGTCCCACACCGGGGCAATACTCCGCAGGAGTACGCGCCTCTCCTCCTCCTTCTTTCCCAAAAAAGGGAAAAGTATTCCGATGCCCAGATCAAAGCCGTCGAGTATCGAGTACCCGGCGAGCAGCGCGCCAACGAGCACGAACCAGGTCACCTGCAGCAATTCCAGCATAGGCATCACTCACCTCGTCCAGCGCCGCCAGGAAAGTGTTCTCCTCGCGGCCCTTCCGCAACGAGTCTGGCCAAGATACGCACAAAGACCACAAACAGCAGGAGATAAATCACGATGAACCCGAGCAAGCTCACCAACACGTGCCCCGCACCGACCACCACCGAGGCAGCATCTGCCGTCCTGAGGATGCGATACACCACCCAGGGTTGCCTGCCCACCTCCGCGGCGATCCAGCCAAACTGGTTGGCCATATGCGGCAATGGTGCCGAAACGAGCAAAGCCCACAGGAACCAGCGCGCTCCGTACACGCGCCGCTGGGCCATCAATACCAAAGCGGCAAGCGCCATTGCAACGAACCAGAAGCCGAGGGCGATCATGATGTGGTAGGAAACAAAGGGGAGAAAAACCGGAGGACGCTCTCCCACAGCAAAGTCCTCTAACCCAGGGATGCGTGCACTGCTGTCCCCATGCACCAACCAGCTTAGCAACCCTGGAATGCCTACGTAAAGGTAGGTCTTCTTGTGCGCAGAAACCGGCACCCCAAACAAGGCCAAAGGAGCATTGCTCTGTCCCTCCCACAAAGCCTCGAATGCGGCCAGCTTCTCGGGCTGAGTGTGGGCCACCTGCACTGAATGCTGGTGCCCCAACAACACCTGCCCGAAGGAGACCACGATGAAGATGGGCAAAGCCACGCGCAACATCAGCCTCGCTTCATGCTCGTGACGCCGGCGTAACAGGTAATAAGCCCCTACTGCGGCGACGAACAACGAACCAGTGATCCACCCGGCCGCCACCGTATGCACGTAGCGAATCAGCGTTGACGGATTCAGTGCCGCAGCCCAAAAGTCGGTGAGTACAGCCCTCCCGCCCTGGACTTCAAAGCCGGCGGGAGTCTGCATCCACGAATTGGCGATGATGATCCAGAGCCCGGAAAGATGCGCGCCAAAAAAGACCAAAAACGCCGCCCACCAATACGCACGCGCCGGGACGCGGTTACGCCCAAACACCAGCACCCCCAAGAACACCGACTCCAGGAAGAAAGCAAATACTCCTTCCGCTGCCAAGGGGGCACCAAACACATCCCCCACAAAGCGGGAGTATTGCGACCAGTTGGTACCGAATGAGAACTCCAAAGTAATGCCGGTGGCGGTACCAAGGACGAATACTAATCCCAGCAGCCGTACAAGAAAGTCCACGACCACCCGGGCCACTTGATCCTTGTGCCGCAGGTGTATGGCCTCTGCGATGAGAATTGCCAGCGAAAGACCAAACGTAAGGGGAGGAAAAAAGAAGTGGAACCCTACTGCCAGGGCGAACTGCAGCCGCGCCAACAACACTGCATTCACGCCAGCCCTCCGCTATAACTGGCGACAGGGCAGTCCACCATCATGAGCCGCCCTGTCGCCTGCTGAATAGGCTACCCTGACGCGCCTACTGCACTTTTATCTGGACCGAATTGTCCCACACACCGTGGATGTTACAGTACTCCAGTGCCAGAAGTGTGGCGCTCTTTTCCAGTTTCATCACGAAAGTCACTTTCGGCTCTGCAAAGGTCGGCCCGAGGTCAAATGTGGCCACGTGCACAACATTGGGCCGCCCCTCGATGGCCGCATAGACCTGAATCCACTTAATGTGGTGCTCCACCGTATTCGGATGCGGCACATCCTTGCCGACGATGACGCTGACAGTGAACGGCTCGCCACTCTTCACCGTGGCCGGGGCTTCGATGACCGGAACATGCTTTTCTTTTCCCTCCTTTTCCGGAGGGTTGACGAAGTCAGCAAAACGTGCCATTGCTCACCTCGACTGGTTTGTCACTGTTCACCTCAAAGGCCCGCAGTCATTGACGGGCCCCCAATTCGCGATCAATCATGAACAACCCGTTGGGGTGCTCGCCTACAAACTTGAGCTTGCCCAAGATTTCGGCGGCATGAGCCTCTTCTTCCACTTGTTCGCTGATGAACCAGTGGAGAAAAACCTGGGTGGCATGGTCCTTTTCGGCCACCGCCAGTTCCATGAGGTCGGTGATCATCTTGGTAACCGCCTTCTCGTGCTCAAGTGTCTTTTCGAACATCGCCTGGGCAGACCCGAAGTCGGCAGGTGGCTTCTCGATTGCCTCTAGGGTCACCTTTGCTCCTTGGTCGAACACGTAGCGGTAGAAGCGCATTGCGTGGCCCATTTCTTCCTTCGCCTGCGCCTCGAACCAATGGGCAAAGCCCTTCAGGCCAATGTGCTCACTAAAGGCTGCCATGGACAGATACAAGTAGGCCGAATACATCTCCCGGTTGACTTGCCTGTTCAGCGCCTCTTCCATTTTCTTGCTAACCATCTGTCGTCTCCCTCATCCAAACAAAAGCCTCGGAACTCATCGTGGGGTTACTCAGCCTTCTCGAACATGTCTTTGCCCACGCCGCAGGCAGGGCACACCCAGTCGTCGGGAAGGTTCTCGAATGGCGTTCCCGGTGGAATACCACTGTCCGGGTCGCCCTGGGCTGGATCGTAGACATAGCCACACACTTGGCAGACGTATTTGTCCATAAGCCCCTCCTTACTCCACGTTCATCCTTCGTAGCACGAGGCGAGGCGGGTTGCATAACCCGCTCACGCTCCCTAACTTCTTTAGGATAGAGGCTTGTAGCAGAACCACCAGTCATAGCACTCGTACTTGCCCTTGCGGGCGGCGATCTCCTGCTCGCTGGTAGGTGGCGGCACGATCACCTTGTCGCCGATCAAGTCGTTGTTGGGCCAATCGGCGGGGGTAGCCACCTTGTACTGGTCAGTAGTCTGCAGCGCCTTCAGCAGACGTACGATCTCGTCCATGTTGCGGCCGTTGGACAGGGGGTAATAGAGCATGGCCCGGATGACCCCCTTCGGGTCGATGAAGAACACGGCCCGCACAGTCTGCGTGCCGTGGCCCACTGTATGCAGCATTCCCAACTTCTGGGCAATCGCTCCGGTGTTGTCCGCGATGATGGGGAACGGAATCTCGACGTTGAGCCGCTCGCGGATCCATTCGGTCCACTTGATGTGCGAGAAAACTTGGTCGATGGAAAGACCGATCAACTCGGCATTCAAGGACTTGAACGTTTCGTAGCGCTTAGCAAAACCCACGAACTCAGTGGTACACACCGGCGTGTAGTCGGCAGGGTGGCTGAAAAGAACCACCCATTTGCCCGCATAGTCCTTTGGGAAGTGAATGTAACCCTTGGTGGTCTGTGCCTCAAACTCAGGCACTGGGTCTCCAATTAGTGGCATACGTCCTTCCATAACTACGCCTCCTTTAGGGTTTTGTCAACAGTTCTTGGAACACTCGTTTGTTAGATGCACAGCCCGAGAAATGGTTACAAACCTTTTCTAACCAAGCCGGCGCACGCGCACCGGCGACTCACGACGGTTTTCCGTTAGACGATCGACCACCCAGGCCACCACCAACCCCAACACAAACCCGCCCATAGTAGCCACCACCGCTGGCTTCTCGGCACCGAACAGCAATCGTCCCACACCATAACCCACGAGCCCCAACAAGACGGGCACGGTGAAGACAAGAAACGCGCCCGCCAGCTTCACAGTGGGTTGCACCACGACTTCCACGGTCTCTCCGGCCCGCGCGCCGACGGTATTAGGAAGGATGAGCTCCCTGGCCTCCTCGTTGGTCACGGTGCAAAGGTGGCGCGCGCCGCAAGATGCGCATTGCTGCCGGGCGGGCAAGCGCACGAGCATTCTTTTCCCCTTGAGCGACACAACGGTGCCCACCTCCGGCTCGCCTGGCTGATGCACTCTTTCGGCGCCCATCTCACACTCTCCGGGCAGGGAGACAGCTCTGGCGCAGCCGCGCCACGTTTTCGCGCACAGAGGCCTTTTGGTTGTAGATGCTCGCCCCAGCGACAAGGATCGTGACCCCGGCTTGGACCACCTGTGGCGCAGTGCTGCAGTCGACGCCACCGTCCACAGCAATGGCCACCTGCAGTCCTCGCTTTTGCAGGGTGGCGTGCAGCCGGCGGATTTTGTCCAACTGCCCGTGCAAGAACTGCTGTCCACCCCAACCGGGGTTCACGGTCATCACTTGCACCACATCCACGCCGTCTAACACCTCCTCGATGGCCGCCAGAGGAGTGCCCGGGTTAATGGCTACACCGGCACTGAGCTGAAGCTCGCGAATCAGCGCCAGAGTGCGGTGCAGGTGGGGACAAGTCTCCTGGTGAACGATGAGACGGTTGGCCCCGGCCTCCGCAAAGTCTGCCAGGTGGCGCTCCGGTTCAAGAATCATGAAGTGCACGGTTAAGGGTATGCGCACCAAAGGACGAATCGCCTTCACCACGTTTGCGCCAAAGGTGATGTTTGGCACAAAGCGGCCATCCATGATGTCGATCTGTATGCTGTCCGCGCCAGCCTCCTCGGCCTCCCGCACCTGCTGGCCCAATCGCGTCAGGTCCGCCGACAGGATCGATGCCTCGATCTTTACCATGCCTGTGTTCCCTCCGCTTCCCTCGTGTAGTGCCTGATGCCTGTCTGCGTGGCCACCACCACGTCCGTCACCAAACCCAGGAAAAGGCCGTGCCCGACGATGCCCGCCCGCGCGTCCAACGCCGCGGCAATGCGCTCAGGTTCCTGGATCCCCTCGTGAAAAAGGCAGTCCAGAATAAGGTTACCTTGATCCGTGCGAAAAAACCTCCCGTCCGCAGCTTGACGCGGTTTAGCTTGTGCCCCGAGAGATTCCAGAAAAGACAGGTGGGTTTTCCATCCAAACGGTATCACCTCCACAGGCAACGGCCCCCGCCCAAGCACCCGCGTGAGTTTCGACTCATCGACCACGATGACCTCGCGCCGTGTGGCTTGCGCGACGATCTTCTCCCGCAGGAGCGCCCCACCCCCACCCTTGATCACGTCCAGACTTGGCGAGACCTCATCTGCGCCGTCAATGGTGAGATCGACCACCCCATGGTCCTCCAGCGTACCCAGGGGGATACCCAGCCTCGTTGCCTCTTCTTCAACTGCGCGCGAACAGGGCACGCCCACAATATCGCGCAATTCTCCACGCTTCAGCTTCGCTGCCAACAGGCGCACCGCATGGACAGCGGTACTGCCATGCCCCAAACCCACCACCATCCCAGATTCTACGAAGCGGACCGCGAACTCACCGGCTTTCCGTTTCAGGTCCTCGGAGCTGGTTCTCACTTCATCCCCTCATGTTCGCTCGCATCATCCACGCGCTCCCGAAAGATCTATGAACGTCACGCCCTTACTCAATCCGTTGAGCATCGGGGCCTTCATACCTTCGCCGCCTCTCAAGCGGCACGTTCGCCTCATCTGTGTACCCCCGTTGCTCCCAATAGCCCTTAACCGGCTCGCGCACGAGCTCCAGCTTGTGCACCCACTTTGCCCACTTGTAGCCATACTTGCCAAAGGCCACCAGGCGCACAGGAAAGCCGGTTTCCGGTCTAAGGCGTCGACCATTCACCTCATAGGCCAGCAGCGCGTCGTACTTCTCAAGGTAGGAAACCGGCAGGCAGGTGGAATAGCCGTCCAGGCAGTGAAAAACTACGAAAGCAGCCTCCGGCCGTGGAACGACCCTGCGCAACAGGTCCTTCACCCGGACACCCTTCCAATTACCCCACACCTCCCATCCTTCGACGCAGTAAAGCAGAATCGTGTCCGAGTAAACAGCAGGAAGGCGAAGAATATCCTCCCATGTGAGGACAAGCGAGGTGTCCACTTCTCCGGTAACGGTGAGGCGGTACTCGGAGAGCTTCACCTTGGGCACCCCCAAAGCGCTGCGGACCGGCCCTTTGTCTGCCGGCCGCAGCCGGCCACCGCGCGGGGTCGCCATGGTGGTTACATCGTGGACCCGCGGGCGCTGGGATACGGCCACCCCTGTCAGGTGCACCAGTATGATGGCTCCCATCAGCATCCGTTGAAGCACGTATCGCATGTGCGTCCTTCCTCAGCTCCCCCTTGCACATTCAATCCCTATTTCGCCGCCTGGGCAAAACGCTCCGCCACATCTTCCCAGTTGATGATGTCAAACAGCTTGTCAACGTATTCGCCGCGGCGATTCTGATACTTCAGATAGTACGCGTGCTCCCAGACGTCGATCACCAACAGGGGGGCGGCGCCCCATTGCGTCAAGTCCTGGTGTTTCTCCGCCTGCAGCACCTCGAGCGTGCCAAAGAAAGGAACATAGGCCAACACTCCCCAACCACTCCCTTCGACGGCCTTGCTGGCAGCGCTGAGCTGGGCCTTAAAGGCATCGAAACTGCCGAATCGACGTACAATGGCCTTCATGAGTCTGCCTTTCGGCATGCCGCCACCACGAGGCGAAAGGTTCTGCCAGAATAGGCTGTGGAGAATATGCCCTGAACCGTGGAAGGCTACCTCGCGCTCCAGGTGTTTGATGTATTGAAAGTTGCCGCTGCCCCTTGCTTCTGCCAGCAAGCGCTCGGCCTCGTTCAGCCCTTTGACGTACGCTGCGTGATGCATGTCATGATGCAGCCGCATGGTTTGCTCATCGATGATTGGCTCAAGGGCGTCGTATGGATAGGGGAGCGGGGGTAGCTCGTGGCCCCCTATACTCACACCCCGTTCTCGTTGCGCAGCCCGCGAAATGCTCGGCACGAGCACGCTCATACCGCCTGCAGCGGCCACTCGGAAAAATTCCCGCCGATTCACGGCCATCTTTCCCTCCGCACAAATGAACACTTTCAGTTCTCGCGCAAGATCTCTTCGTCGTAAAGGGTCTCCAGCCGGAGCTTGTGCCGCGCCTCTTCCTGGGCCAGCAAGGAGAACAGATTCCGCAGTTGCTCATCCCCTGCGCGGTCCTGGAGATCGGTGTAGAGGCGAAGGGAGAGCTCCTCGCGCTTCATCGCCAAGATGAGCATGTCCTGGTAACTCATGTCCGGCCTAAACTCTACATCAACCAGATAGTCGCTGATCTTCAGGTTGGGCACCGTCGCCACCGTCCTCTGTTTGAGCCCTTCAAGGCGCAGCTCGAGCAACATCTTCTTGTGCTTGCGCTCCTCTGCGGCAAATTCGGCAAACGTCTTCTTCCCGACTTCGGTTACCGTCACCTTCTGCGCGCTCTCGTAAAGGGCTGCTGCCTCTTCCTCCTTTTCCACCGCAAAACGGATCGCCTCCTCGAACTGTTCTCTTGTCATATTGCCTCCAGCCTCTGGATGCACTACTTTTCCTGCCTCGCCGATCCGCCTTGCTTTTTCAGCAAGGACTTGCCGAAGGGCTTGACCGTGAACACCGGGCACGGCGCTGTGCGCACCACCCTCTCCGTGACGCTGCCGAGCAGAAGGTGCTCAAGACCTGTCAAGCCATGCGTGGCGATTACCAGGAGGTCGACCGGATGGGTTTCGCACCATGTGACGATCTCGCCGGCAGCCCTGCCCTCGGCCACATGCAAAGCAGTCTTGGTCTCCGGCCCCTTAGCCTTTGCCACAAGTTCCCTCATGGCCTGCATGGACCTGCGCCGGATGTCCGGCACAAAGTCGAAGATAGAAGTCTTTCCCGTGGCGTAAAAGGCAGGGTGAACCGTCTCCTCGACGACGTGAAGCAGGTGCACCCGTGCCTGCGTCGGCTGCGCCAGCTCCATGGCGTAGCGCAAAGCCAAAAGGGCATGAGGTGAGTAATCCACCGGCACGAGAATGTGCTTCAGGGGGCGAGGCTTGCGCGCCTTGTCCTTCCCGCGCACGGTCAGGACTGGGCAGGAGGCATGGCGCACCACCTCCTCCGCCACGCTTCCAAGGAAAAGGCGGCCAAGACCTCTTCGCCCATGCGTACCCATGACGATGAGGTCGATGCGCTTGTCCTCAGCATATTCTAAGATGGTAGGGGCGGCAGCAATGCCAAACCTTTGTGCCGTCTTGACCTTGAGGTCCCCTCCTTTGTGCGCGGCAACGGCCGCCTTCATATCTGCCTCGGCTAACTCGCGCAGCCGGGCCCGCAAGGCAGCCACGTCAGGCAAGTGGTGCGCCGGATGGTGAGGGTCATCCTCATGCAACACCGTCGCGTGCAACACATGTAGCTCGGCCTGGTACTGCCGCGCCAGCCTGAGCGCATAGTCAAGGGCCTGGTCAGCGCACGACGAAAAATCCGTAGGAAACAAGATGCGTCGAATGGCAATCATCTTACACCTCCTCGACTTCGGAGGAACGTCACGCCGGGTGGCAGGGGATCACTTTCACGCCCCGTTGCGGGTCATCAAAAGATGAGCACTTCGTAGCCCGCCTCCAGGTAGCGTGCGACGCTGGGATGGCCGGACATTTCATCACACACGGCAAGGCCCTGCTCAATGGCCGCCTCCAGACTGCCGGAGACCGCTGCGCAGGCCTGACATACACAATCAATGAGGCCCTGCTCCTTTGCCGCCCGATAGAGATTGGCAAACGGCCTCCCCTCTTCGACCAGAAGCTTTGCTTGCTGGGTGGCCTTCCCTTCGAGAACCACCTTCACGTCATAGCCGCGCCGCTTCATGTCAAGAGCGTTGAGCAGAACGTGGGCCACACAAGGGGCCTCGCCGGTGAAGGCAAACAACGCCACTTTCCTCAAAGGTTCCTCCTCTGGTTGTTAGAATCCAACCATACCGATTACCCGCCGTCAAACATCCAGTCTTCTTCGTCGGCGTGGTATTGGGCGGGGTTTTCCAAGTAGCGGAGTGAATTGTCAAGAATGAGGTGGTGCTCTCGTTCCTGGTCCACCATGAAGCCGTAAAACCGCTTTGCCAGTGGCTCCTTCGCCGCTTCCGCGCGATTCCGGTAAAAGACAATTAACTTGTCTTCCATCCCGAGCGCCAGCCGATACGCCTGGAGCACGTCGGCGTCTGCCGCGACTGTTTCCTCCAACCGCTCTCGAGCGGCACGAAACAAGGTTCGGAACGTGGCGATTGCCTCTCCCCTCTTGCCCTCAAGATGGGCGGCAGAGGTCCACTCTCCCCGGTCCCGCAACGATGCGTAGAAGTGCTGGATGATGCTGATGTGTTCCAGCTCCCAATCGGCCAAATAGGCAAAGGTTTCTTTGGCAAGGGGATGGCCGGCACGATCCCTCGCGGCAAGAAAGAACTGTCGTCCGTCCCCTTCCATCTTCAGCGCCAGGCCCAATGCCTCCAGCTCCTCACGTGCACCGTCCATAGCAATACCTCCTCGCTTCTCTACACAACCGAGGAACCCCCTCGCCCTAGATTCGCCATGTGCCCGACCTCACACGCTATACCCCAGTTCCGCAATGGCGCGTTTCACCAGTTCCGTATCTACTTCACCTTCAACCGACACCATCTTCCTCGCCACGTCCACCTCCACCTTTCTCACTCCAGGCAGCACGCTCACCCGCTTTTCGATACGCATCTTGCAATGACCACAACTTATGTCCCGAACGAAGAGCTCTAGTTTCATGGCTGACTCCCAGAGACCAGCCCCCTTATTTTTGCCTAACCACACTCAAGCCCAGGGTGCGCCCCTGTTCTTTGAGTTGTGCCAGCTGCGCCTCCTCTGGCACCCACTGTACGCGGACGCCTGGCACCGGCACCTGCCATCCCAGTGCCGCAAACACTTGCTCAATTTCCGCGACTGCCTGACCTCCCCACCCGTAGGAGCCGAAGGCAAAACCCAGTCTGTTGCGCGGCCGCAGACCCTTTAGGTAGATGAGAAACTGACCCACCGAGGGCAAGAGTCCGTTGTTCAAAGTCGGCGACCCGACCAGGATAAGCCGCGCGCCCAGTACATCCGTCATCACATCCGAGATGTGGGTTGTCTCCAAATTCCGCACTGTCACGGGCACACCGGCTTGCTCTAGCCCGGAAGCGAGTGCCTTCGCCATCTTCGCTGTGGAGCCCCACATGGAGTCATAGACCACCAATGCACGGGCAGGGGTCTCGTGCGACGCCCAACCCTTGTAGGCTGCCACAATGTCCGCCACGTGCTTGCGCCAGATCACGCCGTGGCTGGGGCAGATCGTGTGGACCTTGACGCCCTGCAATAGCTGCAACGCCCGGTTCACCTGTTCGCCGTACGGGAACACGATGTTTGCGTAGTACTTGGCGGCCTGTTGGTGCACGACGTCCCATCCCACCTCATCGTCGTAGCGCGAAGCAGTTGCCAAGTGCTGCCCAAAGGCATCATTCGAAAAAAGAATCTCTTCCTCTGACATGTACGTCACCATCGAGTCGGGCCAGTGTACCATGGGCGTGTGGAAGAACTGCAACGACCGCTTCCCCAGGCTGATGCGCTCCCCTGACTGCACCACGCGATAGTTCGCGGGCAGCCGAAAGTGCGCACGCAAGCCCTTCTCCCCATTGGGTGAGGCGATGATTTGCGCGCCGGGCGCGACCTCGGTCAGCGCCGGAATACTCCCCGAATGGTCCATTTCCACATGATTGCAGACAATGTAATCGATCCTGGCCGGGTCGATGACCTGACGGATCCGCCCCA
>JAPDPR010000006.1:93565-96397 GCA_034506335.1 candidate division KSB1 bacterium | reverse complement strand
GGCGATGATTTGCGCGCCGGGCGCGACCTCGGTCAGCGCCGGAATACTCCCCGAATGGTCCATTTCCACATGATTGCAGACAATGTAATCGATCCTGGCCGGGTCGATGACCTGACGGATCCGCCCCAGCAGCTCCTGGAGGAAAGGTAACTTCACCGTGTCTATCAACGCCACCTTTTCATCCACGATGAGGTAAGCATTGTAAGTGGAGCCCTCCGGGGTCTGGTATCCGTGAAAGTTCCTCAGGTCCCAGTCGATACTTCCTACCCAGTAGACTCCGTCCTTTAGTTGCACAGCATGCATAGCCATCCCTCTCTCAATAAGACGACCCACCTTGCCGAGACCGCTTCTTGGTCAAGACCACCTCAGCGGGCACAAACTTGTCTCGCGACGCCCCACATACCTGGCACCGCCACCCTTCCGGCAGCAGAGCAAAAGACGTATCCTGGCCCAGCCCCTGCCTCTGGCTTGCGGGGTCGTACACCCATCCGCACACGGTACACCGGTAGGGGCGTCGTTTCGCTTCCCCCTGGTCCTCCGCGCAAAGGCACGTAGCACACACCCCGGAAAACACCGCCTGGCTGTTCTCCACCCGGTGACCTTCGATCCACCCCTTATTTGCCACCGGACATTGCACCGGCACGTCGTAAATGCGGCCACACATCCGACAATAGAAATGATGGTGCAGCGAGGCAAGGGCGTCAAACCGCTTCTCCTTGCCTACCACAAGTTCATGGACCAGGCCTGCCTGCTTTAGGGTTTCCAAAGCGTTGTAGACGGTGGCCAGTGATAAGGTGGGATACTGAGCGCGTAGAGCGCGATGGATCTCTTCAGCGGTGGGGTGCGAGGCTTGTCCCTCCAACGCACGCAGCACTGCCAGGCGCTGGATTGTTAACACGACCCCCTTCTTTTTCAGCATTTTGATCTTTTCGTCCACAATGCCGCCCTGCTTAGAGAGGCTCTTAGTTTGGAACGAATATAAAGCAATACTATCAAAAAAGCAAGTCTTTTTTGGCTCAGCGAGTTTTCTGCACGCCTGCGTCCGCCCGACGCCGCCGTAATCTCTCGTAAGGAGGGGAGCAAAAAAAAAGCGCCCCACTTGGGGGCGCTTCACAGCGTATAGTCGGCTTATCTCATCACCGAAAGCCGTCGGGTGGAGACCCGACCCCCTGCCTCCAGTCGATACAGGTAAACGCCAGCGGGCACCGGCACGCCCCTCTGGTCGGTGCCTTCCCAGGAGACGCGATGCCAGCCGGCTCCCACGTAGGCGTGGAGTAAAGTGCGAACCTCTCTCCCGAGCAAATCATAGA
The DNA here is from genome assembly GCA_034506335.1 of candidate division KSB1 bacterium. Lineage (NCBI taxonomy): Bacteria > Pseudomonadati > Candidatus Zhuqueibacterota bacterium. Next base: position 95,087 of record JAPDPR010000006.1, on the reverse strand, counting down.
CCACCAGCGACGCCCTTTCCGGCTGGGGCAGGGCAAAGGTGATCACTGTGCCCTCCGGGTCCCCTTGCGCCGCACGAAACGGGTTAGGGTAGTTGGGTAGCAGCGCGAATGATGCCGGGACGCCCGCACCGCTCTCTACTCCCGAAGGAGAGCCCACGACGAAGAACCCGCTTTCCGCCTTTACTTCGAGCAGCTGATTTTGCCCGTCGATCACCTTTAGCTGGTTGACTTTCAGCTCCACCGTGGTGCCAACCGGCACCTCGGGGGCCACGCGATAGCTCACCTGGACCACTGCCCCGCTGTCCGCATCCAGCAAGAAGCTGAAGCCAATGGCAATGACGTAGAGCACCCCGCTCACATCATTGAACTGCGCGATGAAGCCGTAGGCGCGGCTCCCTACCCACACTGAATCTGCACGAAGATAGTCAGGCACGTCGGCTAGCTCCAGCTGCAAGCCGCGCACCGGGGTCTCATTCCGCAGGGCAATGGTGACCACATTCCCGCCGGTGCCCGGCCATCCTGACCCAGAACCAACCACCAACCGGTTGCTACAGGCGGCTGGCGTGGCCACGGAAATAGCCCCAACCAAGAGGACAAGACCCCACGCTAAGAGTATCTTTCGACTCATCTTTTTGCCCATTGGCTGAGCTCGCTCCACAGGCTCACGCGATCTCCGCAGCATGCTATCATGGGAAAAGATCAAATACAGCCAGCATATCAAACAGGTCAATGTCCCCGTCGTGATCCACGTCCCCACTCAACATCTGAGCAGGAGTGGGAGCCGTTTTACCCAGCACAATATCGGCCATGATCGCCAAGTCTGCCTTCGTCACGGCACCGTTGCCGTTGAGGTCTCCCACCTTGACATAGCTAAAAATCCCGTTGTTCAGATCCGGCACCACCTGCTGATTGTTGGCATCGCTGATGCTCACATTCGACAGGACAAGGTTAGACGAGGTCCCAAGTGGGGTGTTGGGTTTGATAGTGTACTTTAGCTGTAGAATGGGGCCATTGCCCACCGGAATGACGGCCCCCGCCATGGAGACCAGCAACACTTGGACGTACCCGTCCTTCTCGCTGGCGCTTACCGTGAAACCTGTCGCCCTGCCCACCGGCGTCGCCAAGGGCGTGCCCGCCTGCAAACTATCTGGGATGTCGGTGAGGCGGAATAAGATGCCGCGGACATTGACCTGGTTGTTCAGCCAGATGTTGACTATTCCGGTCTTCCCTGGTTCACCACTTGAATTCTGGACGGTAATTGCGACCAGAGAGGCAATGTTAAAGACGCCGTCGCTCTCATCGCTTGGCAGACCATCCAGCGCGTCTTCCACCTTGATCTTTGCCATTGTTGAGGTCTGAGCCGGTACCGTCCAGGTATAGGAGCCTGTGTTGGGGGCAGTAGTGATCTCGGTCCAGTTGGCCCCACCGTTCATCGAATACCAAAGGCGCACATTCGTGATGACGCTGGTTGCGCTCCAAGTGATTTGGCGTTGGGTGTTGACAATCCAGGTCTCGCCGCCAT
>JAPDPR010000006.1:0-93469 GCA_034506335.1 candidate division KSB1 bacterium | reverse complement strand
GGGGGCAGTAGTGATCTCGGTCCAGTTGGCCCCACCGTTCATCGAATACCAAAGGCGCACATTCGTGATGACGCTGGTTGCGCTCCAAGTGATTTGGCGTTGGGTGTTGACAATCCAGGTCTCGCCGCCGTTGGGGCTAATGAGGGTGATCGCCTCCGATTCCGGCTGAATCTCAAAGTCGGCGTCGCTGATGTCACTGGGGATACCGCTGGCTGCGGAAGAGATGCGTACCCGGCATGTGTTCGACGGAGTATTGGGTATCTTCCAAGCATAGCTCCCAGTGTTACTTGTGGAGGCGACAACGGTGCTCCAGGAAGTGCCCGCATCTGTAGAGTACTCGAGCTTGACGTTGCCGGAGTAATCGGAGTAGGTCCAGGTGATATTGTAGGTGGAGTTAACCGTCCACTTTTCGCCGCCGTTGGGAGCCGTCAACGTGAGCACAGGTGCGCGCACGGTAAAGTCATCGATGTTGTTCGCCAGATTCCCGAAAAGGCTTACCCCGGCGTAAAGGACTCCACTCGTCCCGTAGCGCTTCTGGGTGTCGTTGACACGCGTGTCGAAAAGGCCATTGATGTAAAAGTCAAAGTGGTGGCCGGCAGCATCCGTTGAGGCGACCACTTTGATCACATCGCCAGGCTGGTAGACTGGCAACGCTACAGGTTTGGAGTCGATGGGTTGGTCCCTGACGACTTCACCGTTGACCACCGGGCACAGGAGAATGTAGCCCCCACGTCGGATGACGCAGTAGCCTGTGGCGGTTGAGGAGGGCGCATTCAAGAAAATTGCGATGCCGCCGGCGTTGATCCCTTCCACGGTGGCATTTGGAGCCCACTTGAACGAGACCTCTGTGGGGTTGGTGACGGCCGTGAACACGGCCAAGTAGTTCCACCCAGGCGTGGTGGAGGTGTTGGCCAACGTATTGTTGACGATCTGGTACGCAGCGTGCGCCGCCCAGTTGGGGCCCAGCGTAGAGCGGTTGAAATTGTCGGTGACCACCGCCGCCTGACTCATCGTGCACGCCACCGCGATCGCCACTAATCCGAGGAGAGACGTTCTTGCTTTCATCGCTGCTACCTCACCACTTGTTGTGCCCGACTTGCAAAGGAGGTGTTCGCTTCACCGCAGGATGGCCAGTTTTCGCACCAGCGTCACCTCACCGGCCAGGAGCTTGTAGAAGTAGACTCCTGAAGAAACGGCGTTGCCTGCCTCATCCCGGCCGTCCCACTGGACCGTGTACCGGCCCGCATCGCGCCTGGCGTGTTCCAAGAGCCGAACCAGTTGCCCATGGAGGTTGAACACCGCCACCTGCACATCCACCGCACCTCCAGGCAATGACGGAATGTCATAGCTGATTACGGTTGCCCCACTGAAGGGGTTAGGCCGGCTCTGATGCAGGGCAAAAGTCTGCGGCAGTTGCTGATGGGCCGGGCCCGCATCCCAGAGCAGATCCACGCGCTCTCCGTCGAGCGTTGCCCCGTGCGCGGAGACGATCTGCAGAGGAAGACCCGCCGGCTCCTCCGTGCCCGTGGCCAAAGTGAGCTGCGCCACGGAGCCTCTTCCTGCAGGCATCGCGCCACCCGATGTACTGTAGAGGAGGATGTTCAACTCCTCACCCACCAGTTTGCTGGCAAGGGACATGCCGTTCGCAATGCCGCACACGGTAGGAGCGCCTGGTGCCGCCCCTTTGCTCGTCACTTTTATGCTCACTTGCAGACCCGCCAGCGGAACCGGGCTTTCCACCTCAATGGTCAAAAGGCGGCGACCATCTTGGGTCGTGGGTCCAGGACGCAGCGCAATGTTCCCACTCAAGGCGCTGGGAGCTTCCTCCGGCAGGCGCGCGGACTTGGGCATCCCCGAGACCGCCAAGTCGATGGCCTTACCAATGTCCTGCACGTCGACAATCCCGTTGTCATCAAAATCGCCCGCCCAGCGTTCGTAGGCGGTCGGCGTTGGCGGGCGCTGCAAGGTGATGTCGATCATGCGGAGCACGTCGAAGAGGTCTACGACCGTGTTGTACAAGACGTCGCCTTTACGCCCAAACCAGAACACACCGCTTCGCGGCACGATACTCACCGCGGGGTTCCCTGTGGCGTTTGCCGCAGCGCGCACCGAGTCGAAACCCACGCTAGCGTTGGTGCCTCCGGTGGCGCTCGCCGCGACGCGGACGTAGACTTGTAAGATCTCGCCACTACCCGTGGTCAACCGAGGGCTGGTGCTAGTGTCCGGTACCATGAGCACCCAAAACCCACCGGCCTTGCTGGTGGTATCCACCCGGAAGGAGCTGATGCGTGCAGCCTTGGCCATGCCAACCACCGTGAGCTTATCCGGGCTATCGACCAGCTTGAAGTGCAGACCTTTGATCACCGTGGCGTTCTTGATGCGCACGCTCAGTGTATCCAATCCCCCGGGGAGCGCCCAGCCCGTGGAGACAGAAAGCGTATCCCCTGACTGTGCCTCGACGCGAGGGACCCCTAGCCCTCCCAGGCAAACGACAAGCGTCACCATCGCGCCCAGTAGGATTACTCTCCTCATCGTACCCTCCGCAGTGAGTGGTCCTTATTCGCCTGCAGCTTTGCCAACGAGCCGTCGCCAGGCCTCGTTGCGATGCACCTCGGGACGCTGCTCCTTGGCTGCGCGGCGGCCATCAACCTTGTTTACAAATGAAACGGTGCTTCAGAACGAAACATTGAAACCGCAACAGACTGCAGATCATCGCGCCGCATGAAAGCCAGGCATTGCAAGAGCTGAAAGCTCTTTGTTTCTCCATAAAAAAGGAAGAGATACAAACCCTCGCTCCGAGCCTGGCTATAGCCGCCTCGCACCACCTAGGGGAGCAATCCGTGTGTAAAGGCTCACACGTGCGATAATCAGATTGGCAAATGGTATGCCACCTTCAAGGTCTGCCTCCGCCGCCCAGCGATCTTCAACACGCCCTGGGGTGACCGCTTCTCCACCCGTGGGCCAAAAACAGGGCCCTATTCATGCTCGAGAACCTCACGCAGGCGCTCGGCAGCACGTTTGCCATAGGAACTGCTAGGGTTTAACCGTACCGCCGCCCGGTAGTGCCGTATGGCATCCGGCAGTCTCCCACCTTTCTCGTAGATCTCACCGGCCCAATAGCGAACCCTGGCAGCCAAGGAATCCAAAGTTGCAGCCCTTTCGAGGCATAGCGCTGCAGAGTCGGGGCTGGAAAAGCGGAAAAAACACTGCCCTAATCCCAAGTAAGGTAGTGGGCTTTCGGGCTTGTCGTTGGCGAACTCCCGGAACAAAGCAAACGCTTCCGGCCAGAGGCCAAGTGTGGTGAGCGTCTTTCCGGCATGTTCATATGCGGCCACCGTGCGCTGTTCCTGCTCCAGAAATATTGCAAGTTCCTGGCCTCCGCTGGCCCGATCTCCCAGCCGAAAGTGCGCCACTGCCAGGTACAGGTGGGCCTCGGCCTGATCCGGACTATCCTGTAGCACCCGCTGCATAAGCTGGAGAGCCTGGCGTGCATCGTTCCCTTCCAACGCACGAACTGCCTTTTCGTAGGGGTCCTCTACGCGCACCACCTCTGTCTGCACATTCTTGCCCGAAACCTTCACCAGCACAAAGTGGAAGATTCCACCAGAATCGGGCGGAGCGTAAAGAGGGGCGCCTCCCCCACCGGTAATAATCTGCCGGATCCGCCCATATGTGGCATCGTGGTACAGGTGTTCGTGGCCGGCAAACAGGATTTCGGCGCCGTGAGCCACCAATAAGGCCAGCACACTGTCCCTATTGGCCGCGTAAGCGTCAAAGGAGTCACCTTTGTGTGGCCCCACCGGAAAGAAAGGCCGATGCACAACCACAAACAGGTGCTCTGACCCGCGGTGGCGCACGAGGTCGTCCTGCAACCACGCCAACTGCTTTCCAATAATGCGCGAGACCTCTCCCTCGCATTCCGAGGAGAGTACCACGAAGTGGCAACCCCCGTAGTCCACCGAAAAGTAGGGGGGGCCGATTAACTCCTGGAACAAGGCTCGGCTTGTCCTGTTGAAGTAGTCGTGGTTTCCCGGTGCCACGTGAAGCGGCACCGTGAGGATCGAAGAAGTCCTCCTGAACTCTTCGAACATGCGCCGCAACGTCAGACTATCGTCTGTCCCCCCGATGATGATGTCACCCGTGTTGAAGACGGCCACCGGCCGGCGCGCCATGACTTCCTTGAGGAGCAAATGGTACACAAAGGGCAGACGCTCCGTCCGGATCCCGGGCCGATTATCGCCAAGGACCACAAAGCGAAACTCGCGTTGTCCGGCGCCGGCCGACGACGCACGGTGGGATACCCCACCCGCAGCAACACATCCCACAATCGCCAAGATGCAAAGCCATGCCCCTCGTCGCCACCTCATTGTCCCTCCTCGCGTGCGCGCTCAACTTCAGAATGTTCCCTTCATCGACTCCTCTGAAAATCCTTCTCACTGCTTTTTACGGTAAACCAATCCCCCTGCGCATGGAAAACCTCACTTGGACCCGGTACCGGGGAGTCTGCTCTGTCGGGGACAAGAGAAAGGGTTTGCATATTTCAGATTTTGTTATAAATTTGGGGCGACTTTGGAGGGAGTAGTGGGAACATGAAGCTAAGAGAAATTCTGAGCAAAGAGACCATTCGCATTCCCTTGGTGAGCACAGAAAAGGACAAGCTCATCGAGGAAATGGTTGACGCACTTTATGCCGCTGGCAAGATCGAGGACCGGGACAAAGTGCTGAAGGCGGTATTGGACCGCGAACGGGTCATGAGCACGGGCGTGGGCGATGGCGTTGCCATACCGCATGGCAAGGCTGATGGGGTGAAGAATCTGGTTGCCTCTTTTGGCGTGACAAAGGACGAGGTAGAATTTGGCTCTATCGACGATAAGCCGGTGCGGTTGGTGTTCTTGCTTGTCGGCCCTTACGACCAGACAGGCCCTCATTTGAAGGCGCTGAGTCATATCTCGCGTCTTATGCATCGACCCGAGTTCAGGGCCCGTCTGATCAAGGCAAAGACGCCAGAAGAGGTGTTGGCGGCAATTGAGAAGGAAGAAGACGCCTGTTTCGGATAAGGGGCCGCGCTCACAGGCGAGGTCTTACGTATGCCGTTCTGTCCAAGCTGTAGCTACGAATACATCGAGGGAACGAAGGTCTGTCCCGAATGTAGGGTAAGGTTGGTCGCAGACCTTCCGTCCGTGGAAGAGGCTGGAGAGGCCGAGGAGTGGGTAGCCTTGCCCTCATTACCTGGCACCCTCTATGCGGAAATGGTCAGGGAGGCCCTCTTGCGTGCCGGCATTCCCGCCTCCATCAGGCAGGATGTGGTTTCTGGGGCGCTGGGGAGCAAGGGACTTGGTGCAGTGGGGAGCCAAGCGGTGCTTGTAGTCCCAAAGCGTCACCGGCGACGTGCTGCGGCCATTCTCCACCAAATGCTCAACCACATCTGAGCAGGCCCCTTTTTTCCGACACCTCGTCACCCCAGGTAAAGTTAAGGACGCTGAAGGTGAGGTACCAGTCCATCAAGGGCACGCGCGACGTGCTGCCCGACGAACAACCTTATTGGCGTCATATCGAGGCTCAAATCCATCGCATCTGTGCACTCTACGGATACGAGCGCATTGACACGCCGATTTTTGAGCAGACGCAACTCTTTGAGCGCGGCGTAGGCGCCGGTACCGACATCGTGGAAAAGGAGATGTACACCTTCTCCGATCGGAGTCAGGAGTCTTTGACACTGCGGCCCGAGTTTACGGCCGCCGTAGTCCGGGCCTACCTTCAAAACGGCCTGCACACGCGGCCCAAGCCGGTCCGACTCTTCTCCATTGGGCCCATCTTCAGGTATGAGCGCCCCCAGGCTGGGCGGTTCCGCCAACACACCCAGTTCAACGTGGAGGCGCTGGGCGAGCAGGACCCGGCCGTTGACGTGGAGGTGATGTCCATAGCGTGGCATCTCTACGCAGAGTTGGGCTTTCGAGGGCTTCGTTTCCAGCTGAACAGTACAGGGTGCCCCCGCTGCCGGCCTGGCTATCTGGAGGCCCTCCGCGCTTACTACCAAGGCCACATTCACGAGATTTGTCCAGATTGTCAGCGGCGATTGGAAAGGAATCCGCTGCGCGTGCTGGACTGCAAGGTCGAGAGCTGCCAGCCTATTATCGCCGGCGCGCCACCCTTAGTTGACCACCTGTGCGAGGAATGTGCAACCCACTTTGCCACGCTACGCCAATACCTTGACCTTTTGGGTCGGCCCTACACGCTTAATCATCGGCTGGTGCGCGGGCTGGACTACTACACCAAGACTGTCTTTGAGGTGTGGGTGGAGGGCATCGGGGCCCAGAATGCCATGTGTGGCGGTGGCCGCTATGATGGCCTGATCGAGCAGCTGGGCGGGCCGCCCACACCGGGTATCGGCTTCGGCTCGGGCATCGAGCGGATCATTTTGAGCATGAAGGAACAAGGGCTGGCCGTTCCCGAGCTCCCCAAGCCGCGCGTCTTTGTGGCCTACCACGGCCAATTGGCGCGAATGATTGCCTTGCGGGTGATATCCTCACTTCGCGACGCGGGGGTAGCGACCACATTCGCGCCTGGAGATCGGAGCCTCAAGGCTCAACTTAGGGAGGCAAATCGGCTGGGCACGCCTCTGGTGGTCATCGTTGGCGAAGACGAGGCAGCGCGACAGACTGCGGCAGTGAAGGACATGCTGAGTGGCACGCAGCAGGAAGTGCCGTTGGCGCGCTTGGTAGAGCACATACGAGCTACCCTCGCGAGCTCGACCTCTCCGTGAGCAGGCAAGGAGGTGCTTCCGGTGGCTCAGCCTTATGCTCCCCGGACAACGCCCCTGTCACACAACCAGCTCAGGTACTACCGCTTACTGCTGGTCAAGAAGTACCGGACGCGTGACCGCAAATTCCTGGTAGAAGGAATCAGGTGCATCGAGGAGGCGCTTGCGGCCCAAGCAAGGTTAGAGGCCGTGGTCCTCGCACCTCAGGCGCTGCACAGCGAGCGGGCCGTCAAACTCGCTCAGGCACTGGAGCAGGCCGGAGTGCCCCTTCTTGCTGCCGAACGGCAAGCCTTCCGCACCATCGCTGACACCGTCCAGAGCCAGGGGATGGTGGCAGTGGCGCACTGGCCCTACGGATCCCTTGACCCAGAGCTGGCGCCACGAGGGATTGTTGTTGCGCTCAATGGCATTGCCGACCCTGGAAACGCTGGCGCGATCGTCAGAACCTGCGCCTGGTTCGGCGTAAGGGGCTTACTGTGCGACCGCACGACCGTCGATATCACTAACCCTAAGACCGTTCGCAGCACTGCAGGGGCCATCTTCCACGTGCCAGTCTACGACGAAATCGACTTGCGCGCCTCTCTTCCTCTGCTCAGGGACAGAGGCTTTTCGCTCTTTTACACCGACATGCGTGCTCGCACTGCGCTCCTGGAGCTCGCGGTTCCTGCTGCCTGCGTGGTGGTATTTGGCGGAGAGGCATCCGGCGTCGACCGCGGAATTGCTGCACTGTGCGACGATGGGATTCGGATCGAACGGTACGGCGCAGGCGACTCCCTCAACGTCGCCGTGGCGGCAGGCATTGTCCTGGCTCACATTGCGGCCCGGCAGAGCCACCTTACACCGACTGTGCCGGGCCAGCAGGGCGATCTGCTGGTGTGACAAAAGGGCATTTGGCCAATCAACCGAGATTATCCCAGCTGAAGAGTGGACAAGGAAAGGGCGAGTGGAACAAGCCCTCCCCTTTACCAACACGCGAATCGAAGCACTGGCACTTGTGAAAGGACAACCTCGTGGAGGAGAAAGCTTCGCACCCAGTTCCTTCCGCGCCTCATCCCGGACTGGGCCTTAGCATCGGGATCATTTTCATCACGTTGCTGTTCATGATCGTCGTCACTGTGGGTGCAGCATTTTTCTTGAGCAAGAAGCTACTGCTCGTGGCCGAGCTCTCCATCATCCTGCCCGCAGTAGTCGCCACAGTGGCTGGCCGCTACCCTTTTGCGCGCGTATTTCGACTGCGCACGGTGTCTTGGTCCCAGGCGGTCTTGGCCCTGCTCATCGGGGTCGCCGCAACGGTGGTCATGGATGAACTGGACCGTCTCGTCAACCTTGTCTTCCCCATGCCTGAAGCACTCGTCCACCAGATCAAGCAACTGTTGACTATCAGCTCTCCCGAGGAAGGCGTGTCGGTGGTGTTGTTTGCCGTGCTAGCAGCCGGCCTCCTTGAAGAGATGCTTTTCCGCGGTTTCCTGCAGCAGTCCTTCGAGCGCAGCATCGACGCAAGTCGAGGCATCGTCTTTTGCGCGCTCGCCTTTGCTCTGCTCCACATGAATCCGTGGACGAGCCTCCAAATCCTGGTGTTCGGCGTGCTCCTGGGGCTCCTTGCCTGGCGCAGCGACAGTGTGCTGCCGAGCGCCATAGTGCACGCCACCAACAACGGTCTGTCGGTGCTGGGGATCAATTTGGGCTTTGACCAGGCCTCGTGGTACTTGTGGCACGGACACGTACGCCCTCGCCTGCTTGTGCCCGCTCTAATTCTGCTGGTGGGAAGTGTCCGCCTTTTCTTCGCTGTCTGCCGGACAGGCGAAACTCGTAAGACATGAGGAGCGTCTCTGATGAGCCATCACACCCCAGGAATGGAACCGTTGGTGCGCATCGGAATGATACGCGCGGCGGACCTTGTCACTTTCCGGTTACGTGAACCCTGCACGCTTTACGACGCCAGCGGGGAGGCCCGGACCCAACTGGCGGCAGGTACCTACCAGGTCTCCGCTTCTGCTGCAGTTCCCGCCCAGATAGACTATTTTGTTCGTCTGGCAATTAGGGATACGAAAGAGGAGGCTCAGAGGGCAGCAGTCGAGTACGGCGAAAAGGGCTGGCCGGTCACTTACCGCCACGCAGGGCTTGAGGTGGACTTGGGTGCTACGAGGGTGGACAATAGAGAGTACTGGGTGCTGGCCGGACCGTTTGCCAACGAGCATGACGCCGTGGATTTTCGCCGCCAACACGAGATTCCCGCCGTCTATCTGGTCGTGGAGCAGGCAGTGCGAAAGCCCAGGGCTACCCTGCACTGCGCCGGCCAGAGCTTTGAGAACACGGTGCGCTTGGTGCCACCGGCCGGGAAAAAGGGTGTAATCACTCTGGCAAACGTAGTCGTCGGTGTGGAGTTCCACTGGCAGCACCTGGAGGACCAGACGCTGTTCGGCGCGCTGGAGGTCACCGTGAACAACCAGGGGAAACTGGTAGCCATCGACGAGCTGCTCATAGAAGACTATCTTGCCAGCGTGAATTCCTCGGAAATGACGGTGGATTGTCCTCCTGACTTACTGCGCGCCCAGACCGTTGCCGCCAGGGCCACTGTATTGGCAACTATGGGCAAGCACCATGCGGCCGAACCTTTCCATCTCTGCGCCGATGACCACTGTCAACGGTACTGGGGGGCTGGCTACGTGATGGAACAATCGCGGGCTGCTGCCGCCGCTACGCGCGGTGAAGTGCTCATGTTCCGGGGCAAGGTGTGCGACGCCCGCTACTCAAAGATCTGCGGGGGCGTCGCCGAGGATTATGCCAACGTGTGGGACGAACGACGCGTCCCTTACCTGGTGCCCTTCACGGATGGGCGAACAGCCATTCCATTTCCTATCGATGACGAGGACAAGGCGCGCGCCTTTATCGACAGCAATCCGGATGTGTTCTGCAATACCCAGCGGTACCCAGTGCCGGACAGTCTTGGCGACTCTAATCGTCTCTTCCGCTGGCAGGTCTGCTACTCGCGGGAAGAGCTGCAGGAGCTCATCGCCCGCAAAACGGGCATTGAGTTCGGGGAGCTGGTGGACCTTGTTCCAGGGGCTCGAGGGGCGTCCGGCAGACTGATGAGCCTGCAAGTTGTAGGCAGCCGAGGCACATTTGTGGTGGGCAAGGAGCTGGAGATACGCCGCATTCTCTCTGAGTCGCACTTGTACAGCGCCTGCTTCTACATCGAAAGGGAACGAGATGCGCAAGGTAGGGTGCGTCGGTTTGTCCTCCATGGCGCCGGCTGGGGGCACGGCGTGGGTCTGTGCCAGGTAGGCGCCACAACTATGGCCGCCCAGGGCTATGACTACCGCCAGATTCTCGCCCATTACTACCCAGGTACAGAGTTAGTGAAGCTCTATTGAAGGGGCCGGGGATACGGTGGCTCAGCTCTGCAGACCCTGTCCGCAAAAACCGTATGGCGTCTCTATGTTAAGATGGAGTTACGGAACTGTCACAAGCTGCGGAAAGGGTAATGAGAGTAGTCATCGCCGACGACGTGCTCAAGTCGCAGATGCAGGCTTATTTGGCGCTCCACCGCCGCCACCATTGCGAAATCGCAGAGGACCGGCAGACGGTGGTGACTTTGGCACGGGAGTTTTCCCCAGACGTGATTCTCCTCGCGGTGGGGTTTGATTCCCACACCCACAATGGGGACTGGGGCGACTTGGTGCAAGAACTCCGCCAGATTGCGCCCAGGTGTCGTGTCATTGCCATCGATGACAACAAGACAGATTCACCCGAAACCCCACTCGAGGCGCTCGGCGTAAGCGCTGTGCTCAAGCGCCCCCTGCGCCAGCAGAAGCTCCTGGAACTAATCGACAGGGGTGAAAAACAGGAGCATTAGGGCCTGGAATACGGCTTTGGAGATCTAGGCTGGTGTACCCTTAAGGCTAATGGGCGACCGGCGAGGGGCAAGTCGAAGCCATTAAGCAAGTCAGACTCTTGCTAAAGACGCCTACCCGCGATACACCCTGCCTTTGTCCCTCCTCATTTCTGCCACGAGGCCATCCCTGGGGCCTTGTACAAAGCACTTGATTTTTGCAGCAAATTGTGCTATGTTGAATCGCCAAATTGGCTCACGAGTGTCGGGAGGAACCGATGACGGACAGCGACCACGAGCGCTGTGACTTTCTGGTGATTGGCAGTGGCATCGCCGGTCTCTCGTTTGCGTTGAAAGCCGCCGACCATGGGCAGGTGGTGGTGGTCACAAAGAAAGAGCGCGCCGAGTCCAACACGAACTATGCCCAAGGTGGCATAGCCTCTGTCTTTGGGCCTGACGATTCCTTTGACATCCATCTTGAAGACACCCTGCGGGGCGGGGCAGGACTCTGCCATGAAGATGTGGTGCGGATGGTGGTGGCAGAGGGGCCACAGCGCGTGCGCGAGCTGGTACAGTGGGGGGCCGAGTTCACCATGCGCCATGAGGCAGGACGTACAGTTTTTGACCTTGCCCGAGAAGGCGGCCATAGCCGCAACCGCATCGTGCACGCCCGAGATCACACCGGCGCAGAAGTTGAACGCGCGCTCATCGCTGCAGTTAAGGACCACCCGAACATTCTAGTGCTGGAAAACCACGTCGCCGTCGATTTGCTCACCGAGCACCAACTCGGTCCTGAGGAAGAAGCTAAGGCCAAGCGCCTCCACTGCTGGGGGGCCTACGTGTTGGATGTGGCCCAGAAAAGGGTGCGGACGTTCGTGGCCAAAGCCACCGTACTGGCCACCGGGGGGTGTGGACAAGTCTATCTGCATACCACCAACCCGGAGATTGCCACCGGCGATGGAGTGGCGATGGCCTATCGCGCCGGCGCGCGCATCGCCAACATGGAATTCATGCAGTTCCATCCTACCTCCCTGTACCGCGGGCCGCATGCTACAGGCCGTTCTTTCCTCATTTCCGAAGCAGTACGCGGCTTCGGGGGCATCCTGCGGACCAGCGACGGGGAGGACTTTATGCGACGCTACCACCCGATGGCCTCGCTCGCCCCGCGCGACGTGGTGGCAAGAGCCATCGACACCGAGATGAAAAAGCGCGGAGAGCCGTGCGTCTATTTGGACGTTACCCACTTGGATGCAGAGGCCGTCAAGAGCCGCTTTCCCCACATCTACGAGACCTGCCTCAGGCACAAGATCGACATAACCAAGGAGTGGATCCCAGTGGTACCAGCTGCCCACTATGCATGTGGGGGCGTGGTCACCGACATCCACGCACGGACCAATATTGCCGGCCTATATGCCTGCGGAGAAGTGGCCTGCACAGGTTTGCATGGGGCCAATCGTCTTGCTTCCAACTCCCTGCTGGAGGCCGTCGTCTTTTCCCACCACGCGTACCAAGACGCCGTGGCCTTTGCTGGCCAGATGCGGCAACCTCTGCCCTCCTTCCCCGCCTGGGATGACTCCGGAACTTTCAACAGCGAAGAGTGGGTTCTCATCGCGCATGATCGCGAAGAGATTCAGACCCTCATGTGGAATTATGTGGGGATTGTGCGTTCTGATTTTCGTCTGCAGCGGGCGCTGCGCAGGGTGCGGCTCATCCAGGCCGAAATCGAAGCCTTCTACAAGCGAACGACCGTGACCGAAGGGTTGATCGAATTGCGCAACATCGCCCAAGTTGCGGATTTGATCATCCGCTGCGCCCTCCGTCGCAAGGAGAGCCGAGGCCTTCACTTCACCACCGATTATCCCCAGCGGGACGACATCAATTGGAAGCGTGACACCATCCTTTGCCGCCGCCGTCGCTTTACCGCACACACCAAGGAATAGCCTCTACCTTCCCGAGGCGACGCGGCCCCTGTATCGGAGGAGAAAGAGATGGGACTCAAGATCCTTTCGGCCACGCTCGGGGGATTAGTACTGCTCGTAGTGGTTGACCTGTTCGTTGCCTGGTATGCCGCATTCCTCCATCGTCGAGCCGTACCGGCGCGTATTATCTCTATGCTGCGACGACTGCTGTGGGCACTCTTGGCCCTGCTCTTCTGGTCGAGCCTGGTGCGCAGCGGTCTGCCGGACAAGTTTACTTCGTCGTACTTTCTTTTCGCCCTCTTCGTTTACAGCCTCCGTGGGTTAGTGATAGCCTTCTTACCCCAGAAGAAGGCCGGCCGGGAGAGTCTGCGTCCATGACGGCGGGCAAACGGCAGTTGAGCTCGGTTACAACCCATGGTGCGCCTCAAAGAGGGAGGGTGTACCCTCGTGAGGGCCGTTGTCTCCTCGTGTTCGCCGCCCCGAACGCCGGCCAAAGCCTTCGCGGCGGAGGCGAATTTTGTTCTTGACTTAAGCGCTGCGCCTGCATATATTGTAACGCAACCGGCACAGATCCTCGACAAGGCGCTTTTGATCCCATGAATGGGGAACAAAGCCATGGTTCTGTCAAGAATACACATCAAGGCCTTCAAGTCGATCCTGGAGCTCAATACGCCCCTGAATCCCCGCATCAACGTGCTGATTGGGGCTAATGAGACTGGTAAAACTAACATCCTGCGTGCAATAGAGGCATTCTCTCCCGGAGCGCAATTTGACAGTTCCCTTACCTGTCAGTATTCGAATCACTACTACGACAACAAGTGCCCAGAGGTTGAACTGGAGTTCAGCGGTCTGAGTGCGGAAAACAGGAGGGACTTGAGCGCTATTTCCAAGGCATTCGAAGAGGTACAAAACTTCTCGGTGCTCAAGGCGGGGCCGGCCCCCGAGGACTATCAGGTTCACATCGCCGGTCAAGTTCTGGAGGGCGTCAATATACGGCGGCTACTGGAGGTTTTGCCGCGCCTGATGTATTTCGACGACATTCGCTTGATCAAGAGCCAAGTTGACTTGCAGAGCCTGGAGGAGAACAAGAGTAGCTTTGCCACCGAACGAAATCTCCTGCAGGTTGCCGGATTGGACGACCTCGCCTTGGCATTTGAAGACTCCTCCCGTGGTCGGCGTGCGCGCGAAGAGGCGGCGCGCGCCTTAACTGAACAGATACGACGTGTCTGGTCCCAGGAACCCAGCATCGAGATCAAGCTAAGCGTCAACCGTGACATACTCTACATCGACGTGGCAGACAGCAGTACGGTGTTCGATACCCCTGAAGCTCGCAGCCTCGGCTTCCGCTGGTACCTCTCCTTCTATGTGCACTTTATGGCCAGGACGTTCCAGGGAAGGGCTAACGAGTACCTCTTCTTGTTGGAAGAACCGGGGATCCACCTCCATCCGGCTGGACAGAAGGACTTGGTAAGACTCATTGAAGACCTCTCCGCGAAAAATCAACTCATCTACACGACGCATTCGCCTTTCATGATTAATCGTCAGCACCCAGAAAGGGTCTTGCTTGTGACGAAAGACAAAGATGGTACCCGCGTCGACAACCAGGCGTATCGTCAGAACTGGAAGCCGTTGCGTCACTCCATTGGTTTGATGATTGGCGACCTTTTCTTTTTCGAGGACAGTGGTGTGATCCTGGAGCTTCCAGGAGGGAAGGGAGGTAGAGGGGTGCTCAAGCGGCTTCGCGTCTGGGGCTCCCCCTCTGGCTAATAACATGAGCGGTGGTGTCGGCATCGACGAGGGGAGTCTCGCTGACCCACAGGGCTTGACCGAATGCACTCTCGTCATTTGTGAGGTACGAAACGTAGCAAGAGTCCACGTGCCTTGCTCTGCCCCGGGGACGTGACAGGTGGGGGTGTCCCCTCTGGTCCGCCTGGCGCACAGGGGAGGCGCCCCTGCTGAGGGGCGGCAGCGACTTTGGTCAACGCCCCTTCTGGCGAGCAACAATTCCTCGAAGAGCGAGGACGCCGCTACGACACCAGCGAGGTGCGAGTGCCGAGAGTGCCGCCCGTGGTAGTCTTTCGCGCCGGCTCAGCACCTTGTGCGCCCAAGCAGACAAATTGGGATACGAGGCCCGCATAGCTGCTCGTGTGGAGTCCTGTCGCGAAGGGCGCTTTGGGGGCCAGCACTGGTGCGAGGGTGGCAGGTCAGCACCGTAGGCTAGTCGGCGTAGGATGGCTTGGCACGCGGTGTGTCGCGGGCACACCATGTACAACGGGGACGCTCTCTTCGGCATCAAGGTGGGCCAGGTACGCATGGAGGGAAGCGTCTTGCGGGCAATGACCGCCCACTTTTGCAACGGCCATTGCGAATGGAATCATCGAGGCTAATTACCGCACCGAATAGCCTGAGGAGCACTGCCCACCCGCCGAGGGTGATTCTGCGCACACCGAGGGCAGATCACTGCCTATGAGGAGGAAGCTGGTGCACACTATGCTCCCAACTGCGGCTTGCAGAGCATTGCCGGCTGGCTTCCTGCGCTCTCCACCCTTCCCTGCGTCAACCTCTCAGGAAAGCGGATTCTCCTTCATCATGTAGGAATGCATTGCGGCTTGCTCTTCCGACCCTTGTCCCCGCAACTGGAGCAAGCGCTCAACCATGTAGCAGGTACCAAACATGGAAGGTGAGCCCTATGAGCACAAAGGCTGGTTTGTGGATCGACCACCAGAAGGCCACCATCGTGTACCTGGAGGAGCAGCAAGAGAGCACGAGGGTCATCGAGTCCCAGGTTGAGCCGCGCATTCGTGTAACAGGGGGTTCCCGTTCGGTCACTCCGTATGGACCTCAGGAGTCGGCTGCCGAGCGCAAGCGCGACGAGCGCCGCAAGCACCAACTTGAGGCCTATTATGCCCAGGTCATTGATGCGCTGCGGCAGTGCGAGGAAGTGTACGTGTTTGGCCCCGGTGCTGCCAAGGGCGAACTGAAGAAGGCCATGGAGCGGGCAAGAGACCTCCACCTGCGGCTTGTCGCGGTAGAACCTGCGGACAAGATGACGCCGCAGCAGATTGCCGCCAAGGTGCGTGCTTTCTTCGGCAAGGAGCGACGCCTGCGCCGGCGGTAGAAGTGGCAGGAGCCCCCAGCTTATCTCGCCTCGACCATCCAGATGTCCGCGGCAGTGGGCAAATGCGTCCGCCTGGTAGAACTGAAGTAGAACACATTGCCAGATGGTGCAAGGTATGGGCAGGAGTCCCACGCGTCGCTATTGAGGGGAGCGGGTAGAGGTTCCGCTCTCTGCCAAATACCGTGGTGACACTGCGCCTCCCAGAGGTCCACACCCCCAGGGCCACCGGGGCGTTCGGAGGCGAAGATCACCTTATCCAGCAGGCCCACCACGCACGGGTCGAACTCGTGAAAAGCAGAATTTATCTGCGGGCCGAGGTTAGCTGGGAAAGCCCACTTTTCTCCCGCCCGTACGCTGCGAAACAGGTCATGCCCACCGGAACCACCACGGCCATCGCTGGAGAAAACCATCACCCTGCCGTCGGCTGAAAACGATGGTCCCCATTCGTCGCCGGCGCCGTTGATGATAGGTCCCAGGTTTTCCGGCTCCCCAAAGCCGTTCTTGTCGATTGCCACTCTCCAGATGTCACTGCCACCCATGCCGTTCGGCCGGTCGCTGCAGAAGTAAAGCCACAGGCCGTCAGGGGTCACTGCTGGGTCGAACTCCTGCCATTCAGTGTTGAAAGGCACCGGTTGGGGCGCCAACCACCGCCCATTGCGCCAATGGCTGAAGTAGATATCCTGGTTGAGGCTGTCTCCTTCGCGCCACCCCATGGTCGCAAAGAAGAGTGTTTTTTCGTCAGGCGTCAAGGCGCACCTGGTTTCGCAACGATCAGTGCTGATCGTCCCTTCGGCCAAAAGGCGGGGCATACCGGCCTTGTAGAAATCGGGGTGGTGGCGTCCACACGCTAGCATGGCAATCATTCCCACCACAATCCCTATTGTTACCAAGCATCTCATCGTCTGACCTCCTCTCCACCGCATTCACGCCCTCGCCTCTGTCACTGCACGCGGTGCAAGGCAAGGCGTTCTAGCGCCTTGATGAGGGCCTGGGTGCCCTCGGTGCCTTCACCTGCCGCCTCACAGCTGGCGAATAGCTGGTGTACCAGACTTAGGGCTGGCAACGGCAGATGCAGTTCACGCGCCACTTCCAAGGCCAGCCGCAAGTCCTTCTGTTGCAGCCGCACCATAAACCCTGGGGCAAAGTCCCGGGCGATCATCTTGGGGCCCAGGTTCGCCAGTTGCCAGGAGCCGGCCGCTCCGTTCTTGACCGCCTCAATCATCACCGCCGGGTCAAGCCCCGCTTTACTGGCCAGGAGAAGCGCTTCGCACGTGGCCAAGTTGTTTACCGCTACAAGGACCTGATTACACAACTTGGTCATCTGCCCCATGCCGTTGGGTCCCACGTGCACAATGCTCTTGCCCATCGCCTGAAAGATGGGGAGGCAGCGTTCGAACACTTCCTTGTCACCGCCCACCATGATGGCCAGAGTACCTGCTTTTGCACCGGTGTCCCCACCGCTCACGGGTGCATCGAGCATCGCCGCCCCGCGCTCCTCAAGCGCAGCGGCTATCCTCCGCGTGACCGTGGGCGAAATCGTGCTCATGTCGATGACCACCGCACCGGCACGAACCCCTTCGGCTACCCCGTTTGGTCCGAGGATGACCTCTTCCACGTCCGGCGAGTCGGTGACCATGGTGATGACAACCTCGCTGCGCTCTGCCACCTCCCGGGGCGAAGCCGCCGCCTCTGCTCCCTGCGCCACCATGAACTCTACCGGCGCCTTGCTTCGGTTGTAGACGGTGAGACCATACCCGGCCCGCAAGAGATTCATGGCCATTGGTTTGCCCATGATGCCCAGGCCGATAAAGCCTATGTGCTGCTTTTCCATAGAAGCCACCTTCCCTTTGCGAAGCTGTCCAAACCCGTCAGACGTCTTGCTGGGTTTAATATCTCCCGTACTTTTCCACCATCTCCATGGCCCGGCAGTAATTAGCGAAACTCACATTATCGGGCACGCTGTGGTCGGAGTGATAGATGTAGGCCCCGTCCTTCATAGCCACGGCGAACTTTCGGCGGATCTCCTCCTCCAATGGCTTCGGATCATCCAGCGCCATGAGACGCACGTCGATGCCACCCATAAAGGCAAGATGGTCTCCATAGAGCCTCTTCAACTCAATGAGGTCCATCCCTGCCTTGACCTCCAACGGCTGAAGACAGTCGAACCCAGCCTTAATGAGGTCTGGGATAAGGGGCTTGACACACCCACAGCTGTGGAGAATGACTTTCAGCCCCTTCCCGTGGAAGAAATCCACAATGCGCTTGTGGAATGGGAATAGCAACTCCCGATACATGCGCGGAGAAAAAAGCGGTCCGTTTCTGTAGCCCATGTCGTCGTACAGGAACGCACCATCGAATGCAAAGCCCCGCCCCATCATCTCCTCTGCTCCGTCAATGAGCAGCTGAACGCCAGTGGCAAACATGTCACGCACCCACGCAGGGTCGTCGATCATGGCCATGAGCAACCGTTCCGAGCCCACGAAGCCTTGCGACCTGTCGTACCCCATGGCGCCTGCAAAGTGGCAGAACCAGCCAGCCTCGTTCTCTGCCTGGAAGCGCGCAAAGCTGCTTTGCCAGTCGACCCTCCTATCATTCCAGCTGAGCAGAGGCTTGTACTCCTCCCAGGAGCGCCGGTCTTTTATGGCAAAATCCAAGTAACCCGGGGTGGACGTGGCGTGCTTCCAATTCTTCACCACTGCACCGAGGCTGTTGCGCACGATGGTGTAGGCGTCGGTCTCTTGGAGGACTACCTCCGGCAGCTGGAAGGAGATGTCAAAGTCAAAAGCCCGAAAAGCATAGCCAAAGTAATCGGTAGGGGCGCAGCCGGCGGGGAGGCCTTCCTGGTGCCAGCGCACGACGGTCGTATCCCATGGGCTATCATGGATGGGCACCCGATCTGGCTTCCGATGCTCCAGCGCACAAAGCACACGCTCCCGCGGCGTCATCTGCACTTGAGGCTCCTTCGTATGTCCTACGCCTCGCCTATTGCGCCTGTTTGCGCAAAAAGTCCTCCAGCCCATCAAAAACAGCCTTAGCCATCTGGGTGATGAAGGAGTCGTTCATCAAGAGCATTTCGTCTTCGGGATTGGACATAAAAGCCCCTTCCACCAGGAAGTACAGCATGTCGGTCTGGCGGGTGATGAAGTACGAAGAGAATACTTTGCCAAAGCCGGGCAGCCCCAGCTGGCGCAGACGCGGGTAGACTGTCCAGGCAAGGTCTTGGCTATGCGGTTGGGTGTAGTAGGTGCTGGTGCCGCGGACCAAGGGGTCTGCTCCTTCGCCCACGGAGTTGTTGTGCATCATCACGAAGATGTGGGCGCGTGCCTCTTGGGCGATTTGCACCCGTTCCTTCAGGCTGAGGGTGCGATCATCCTCCCGCGTAAGCACCACCTGCGCACCAGCGGAACGCAACATTCCGGCCAAGGCCTTTGCCCACTTGA
The DNA here is from genome assembly GCA_034506335.1 of candidate division KSB1 bacterium. Classification (NCBI taxonomy): domain Bacteria; kingdom Pseudomonadati; species Candidatus Zhuqueibacterota bacterium. The sequence goes on along the minus strand of JAPDPR010000006.1, from coordinate 74,400 downwards.
GGTTGACATCCTTCTCCATCATGCCGGTGGGGCTGATGGCTCCCGGTTCTTCTCCGCCGTGGCCCGGGTCCAGCACGAAGATAAGGCCCGCTACCGGGCTCTGTGGAGGCTTGGCGATACGCGGCGCGCGCCTCACCTCCAGAACAAGGCCCTGGTCGCCGTACATGACGCGGTATCCCCACTGCTGCTTCTGATCCAACTCCACCCGCAGGCGATAGACCCCCTCTGCAGGCTGCGACCAGGTGACACGCTCGATGACCACCGGGCGCTCAGGGTAAGTGAGCCACTGCGAACCCTGATGTGCGCCGTAGAGGTAGAGGTCTATCCAGGCAGGATTCAGACTTTGCTCCACGCGAAACGGAACCTTGCCGGTCATATCGAGCGTTAGCTGCACGCGATCATCAAGCACACTCTGAGTCATCGAGCCCACCACTGCGCGGGGCACAGAGGTGCCCAGGGGTAGCATGCGCATGTCCGCACTGTTGAGCCAGACCACATCCTGAGGCGAAAGGCGGGCACGATAGCGCGAACCGATCTTGCCGGTGATTTCCACCCGCACGCCTGGGAGCAACGACCATATGATGGCACCACCTTGGGGTGCGTTCCACATCGGAGTCTCGCTCACCGCCTCGGCTACCAAGGGTGTGGTATTGTCCCACACCGAAATGGTTCCCTTGGATTCTGCCTTTGCCTTCTTGCCGTCCGCGCCGCGCAGCTCATAGTGGACGCGCGCTGGCCGCAACGAGCGTTCGGCTTTGATCCTGAGCATCCCCTGGTAGATGCCGACCATGCCATCAGCCTCCTGCGGCGGGAGCTCCACCATGGGGGCATCCTTGCACAGATTGTCAATGGTGAACCTCGCGCTCCCGCCCGGACTCCCCTTGAAGCGTACGCGCACCAAGTCACCATTACCCAGCACCATGTCTACGGTGGGCTCCACCAAGTTCGTATCGATTTGCGTGGGCGAGGTGGGCGAAACCGCGAGCGGCGGAATGCGATAGATCTGCAGAGTGTCGGTCACCGAAACGGCGCTGTCTTGCGCTTGCACGACGATGCGGTTCAGGCCTGGAGCCAGGGCCACCCGGTCCACAAATGCACCACTGGGGTAGACGCGCACCACTCGATCGTTGATCAGGACCCTCGCATGGGGAAGCGTGCTGCCTGCGATGCGAACCCGCGGCCCCCCTACCGTATCGGTCCTGGCCGGGAAGGTGATGCGCAACATCTGTTTCCGCGCGCCTTCAGGCACGTGCGCCAGAGCCAGTGCGGTCCAAGCAAAGATGGTCAACAGGGCTCCAAGTCTTGCCTTCATCGCATTCTCCTCGTTGAGCCTTTTCCGTCATCGCGGCGAAGTACTGAAGGTTAGTTCCCCCTCAGGATCTGGAATCCGCAAATAGAAGCCCCATGCGCCGAGTACCTCCACGACTTTCACTAGCAGCTTGTTCCAACCGGCTTCGAGTTGGACAGATACAGTGTCTTGGTCCGGGGCTGCAGGCCGTTGCAGTGGGTTGTGATGCACCAAAGTGTCGTTCACCCACAGACGCACCCCATCGTCGCTGCCCAGGTAGACTGTGACCGTCTGGGCACGGGGCGAGTGCACATACGTCAGAGCGTAGGCTGCAGCATAGTCATTGGGGTCGAGGAGGGCGTCCATGTTCACATAGCCCGCAGAGTCGGCCTGGACGAGGCGCCACTGCGCAGTAACTCCGCCTTTGCCTACGTAGGTCGCGCCAACCTCTACTGCGCGTTCAGGGGGCCACACGGTGAGCAATCCGGCGGCACCGTCATCCTGGGCGGCCGTATCGAAGGGCCCTATGAGCAACCAGTCCCTCACGAATTGCCGGCGCGGCCTGAGCAGAAGATAGTCCACTCCCACGTCACAGGCCTGGGCCTCCTCCGCCTTTCCCGTAACCTTCACCACCAGGCGGTGCGCCCCCTGGCTGAGCTTTACCTTCGGGATGACCAGCGCACCTCCGTGTATCACCTCCGGCGCATAGCAGTCACATGCAGCCTCGTGGCCCAGCACTGACAACACGACCTGCCCGTAAGCTGGGCCCTTGGTCAGAAAACAGAGCACATCGTACAGGTCCGACGTCGGTACCTGGAATGGGAGCACAACCTCGTCTCCTGCACTCGCACCGCGGAAGGCCAGCTGCTTGCCATTGCTCCACTCTGCGCCGTGTACCTCCATTCCCTCAACCACCAGCCGTCCGGAATCGGTGCGCACTACCATCGCAGATAGTTCTTCCGCTTCCAGACCTCCAGAGGGAACAACCACGCGCAGGGGAATGCGAGCTTTGGGCGGCGGCAACGGCGGGAAGGGCCTGTGGGGCTCCTTCTGGTACCAATACGCAACACTGCTGTAATCGGCCGGCACCTCGTTTCCATGTCCGTGCTCGATCGTGACCAGGAGAGAACGACGAAACGGTATCGCATCCCCCACATGGAAGCGGTATGCGACCACTCTTGCCTGCTCCTCGTCCTTGATGATGCAACCGTGCAGGGGCCCCGCGTAGGTTCCGTGGCTGAAATACCACCCGCTGCTGAAATAGTCCTCAGTGCCTGTCCCGTAAATCGACGGCGCCACCTCCCCGTCTACGTAGATCATCTCATCACCCTCCAGATAGGTGATGTCCCCACTTCGCCCCTGCATGTTCATGTTGCACCCAACAAAGTGTCCCAGCCCCTCGGCCTCCAGGATGGTGTAGTTCTTGCCAGGACTGGTCTGCGGTTCACGCCGCCACTGCGCGTGAAACCGACCCACGTCATCATCAAGCCGCCGCAGCTCTTGGTAGTTGATGTGGTAGTAAAAGGCATCGATATCATAGTCGGTCTCGTTGACCACCTCGATGCGGGCGCGCCTGGAAAATGGCATCGGAAGGTAACAGTAATAGCCTCCGCTGGACATACCGAGCAGCAGCGATGTGTAGTGCGTGTAACCGAATCCACTGCCGAAAAAGTCTCCGATGGGACACAGCACGCTTGGCGACGGCTCCTCATCCCAAAACATGCGCAGCACGATGCGCCGCAGGAAATGCGGGTCGCGGCAGGCAATAGTCACCCAGATACGAGTGATGACCCCCGGACCGTGTATATCGGCGAGCACGGCGGTCTGACCACGGGGGATGCTTAGCCGGTCCGCGTTGCCGCCAGTCCGGTCGTAACTGGAAATTTGCCGCAGTCTACTCGGTTTGAAGTACGGCAACCGCCCGAGGGAAAACGATTCAACCACGGACTGCGCCATCAGTGTGCCACAACAGGACAAGCACACCGTCAAAGTAACCAGCCGCAAGGACCGCTTGAAGCTCACGGTTTAGCCCTCCTTTCCGCTGCAGACATCACCACAGGGCATCGTGGTACTCGGCCAGTCCGCGGTGGAGGCCAAAGCGCCGTGCTACGGCCACGGCTTCTGCAACCTCCCTGTGGCTGACGGGCCGAGCTATTTCCGGGAACTGATGCGCGTGATAGCAAGGTCGGTACTGCGCCATAACGTTCACGTACGATTCAGGTGAAAGCTCCTCGGCGACGAAGCGCAACACGGCCTCGGAGCCGGCCACCCCGTTGGGCATCACGAGGTGCCGGATGAGGACCCCTCGGTACGCAATGCCTCGATCGTCCAGCTTCAGCACGCCCACCTGACGGTGCATCTCGCGCAGGACTCGCTTGTTCACCTCGAAGTAGTCAGGTGCCGCGCAGTACCGTTCTGCCCAGGTCGGGTTGGAGAACTTTGCATCTGGCATATAGATATCGAACACGCCCTCCAACAGCATAATGGTCTCCACCGACTCGTACCCGCCGCAGTTGTAGACCAGTGGCACATGGAGCCCACCCTCGATGGCCAAGGGAAGGGCCTCGACGAGCTGCGGCGTGTAGTGGGTAGGCGTAACGAAGTTGATGTTGTGGCACCCGGCCTTCTGCAAAGCGAGCATCATACTAGCCAGGGCCTCAGGCGCCACCTCGCGTCCCTCTCCGCCGTGGCTGATCTCGTAGTTCTGGCAGAATACGCAGCGCAAGTTGCAGTGAGCCAAGAAAATGGTCCCTGAGCCATGCATCCCTACCAGGGGCGCTTCCTCGCCAAAGTGAGGGAAGGCACTTGACACGCTCGCGCGTGCGCCGGCCTTGCAATAGCCGATCTGGCCGCCGAGCCGGTTTACCCGGCACTGGCGAGCACACAGTGTGCACGAACGCAAGATGCGGCGCAGCGCCGCGATGCGCTCATGCAGCTCGCCCCGCTCGTACAGATCAAGGTAGGACGGGGCAGTGTCAGTGGCGCTCCGCCCCATGCACAATCTCGTCGAACAGTCTGCTTTCCCTCGTCAGGCGGAGGAGGTGGCTCCCACATCCTGCAAGACAATCAGATGCACCAAAGCCAGGAACCACTGGGAGGCTCCCTCCTGCCTCCCTTAGTGCCTGATGCAGCGTGCACTCCTCGTAGGCAGGGGCGACAAGGGCGCCAAGCACCCGCACGCCGCGTGCGGCGGTAAGATAGTCTATGTGCCAGCGCAGCTTCTTGCGCGGACAGGCATGCCGCGCTAGTCGGTTGCCCATCCCTCGCCTGGCGCTCCCCACGTAGAGGTAATAACCAGGCTCCAGCGAGAAGCTCCCGAGCCCGCCTGCGGCCACCGTGATAGGTACCTCCACATGCACGAGGAGAGCATAGCTGCCGGTCATTACCAGGGACAAGCGGGGCGCCTTTGGCCGCCGCAGAACCCCCGTGGGCAGGAAGCATGCTCGCAACCATTGAATATTTCGCACCACCACTGTTGCACCCGCGGGGCAGGCGGCTTCCTGCGTGCCACCGGTCCCGAACGAAGAGTTCGTCGCCCTATACGTCGTCATCCTTCGGCTTTTGTCCAGATTACTACACAAACCTTTGCCCCCAGGCGTGCCGCCACAGCGCGGCCGACACATCTGCTGATGCTCTGCCGAGCGCAGCGATCCTATGAACCTCGGCCGAGGGCCCCTCTGTTTACCCGGTGGTCAGAAGTACAAGAAGTAGGCAACCCTGCTGGGTGTCAGCCGCAACGCAGGAGCAGGCAAGTGGACGGCCTCCAGGGCTGCCACCAAGGGCCGAAGGACACCATTGCTCACCCTCACCTGCCGGAGGTCGATATCCAGCGCCACGTAAAGTTCCGGCGCCCCACCGGTTTTCGCCGTCACGCCGTAACCAATGGCTACATCCAGGATGTCCGGCCAGAAGCGACGCGCCTTGTGGGGCAGAAATAGGTCCTCGTCTAAGCATAACCAGAAGGTCATGCCGGCATAGTCTTCGACCAGGTACCGGCCGTACACAGGATCGCCGGAGGGGCAATAGCTGAGCTTGATGGCCAGTTTACGCCAGGCCGGGTGGCGGCGCTGGAGGACGGGAAAAGCCGCCCCAACCTCGTTGGCCAAAAAGTCGCCCAGGCTAAACCCCCATTCAGCGAAAAAGCCGTCATAGACCTCAATTTCAAGCATCAGGAACGAGGCCAGTAGGAAGCCGGCCCAATCGGCCTGGGCAGCCGACAGACCTACCCAGCGTGCCGTCGCGGCCCCGTGGCGGGAGAGTTGGCTGGCGCTGAAGAAGTGACCGCATTTGTCCACGTGGTGCCACAGGCTGTCGTCGGGACCCAGGTCGTAGGCACCACTGCTCCGCCGCCAGCCACGGTACAGGTGGAAACGTGTGCGCGGGTGGTCCCACCACACCTCGTGAAAATGCGCATAGGCGGCGACATTCGCGGCCACCAGCGCCAACGTAGCACCAGCAACCCGCTCAAGGCGAACTCCAGGGACCACACCACGATCGGAAAACTCCCCCCTCATCATTGCAGACAGGATGCACGAGGTATCTGGCTTCAGGTGGTGCCGTTCACCGTCTCTGCGGCCACCGGAGAATGGACGGAGTTCTGCCCTGAGGGAGTGAAGGCCGTCACCTGACGTTGTGCTATGGCCTTCGGATACCTGAGCTGCCAACTCGGTGGCAGTCATGCACACCGCCAGGCCCATCCATGAGCAGAACAGCCACTCTGATCGTCCGTGTCCGAGGATCCGCAGCAAGCCGACCTCCACCACGCTCCCGGGCTACAGGCCCAACGGGCTGTGGAAAAGAAACGCCGGCTGCAAAACATCGCAGCCGACGTCTTTGCATACCAAGCTCTGATTACATTGCGCGCCAGAAGGCCTGGCTACTTTCTCCGGCTCCGTCGCGGTGCAGCCTTCTTCGCCGCGGTAGGCTTAGCGGCAGCACGACGGGGCGCACGCCGACGCGGGGCGGGAGCCGGAGCAGCTTCTTCCTTTTTCTCCTCCGCAGGCGCGGCTGCTGCAGGTGCTTCGGCCTTCTTCGCCTCCTCCGGCTCTTCTTCCTCCTTATCCTTCCGCTCCAACAGATTCTCCTGGTCTTTCACCTTCTTAAGCACGATGTAAAGGAGGGCGTTGCCGACCTGCAGGGTGGCCATTCCGTAAGAAACTACCCACCAGGCCACGACCAGCATCGTGATGGCAAATAGATAGGCCGAAACCGTTAGGGTCGCCGATAACCCACGGATCGGGTAAAACTCGCGCGCAAAGTAGACGTACGGCGAAAACTTCCAGTACACAGCCTTCGCCCAGTCCTGTGAGACGAAAAGCCACTTCTGCAGCAGATACTGTCCATGACTGGCCAGGTTGACGAACTTGTCACCAAATGACCAAGAGACTGAGAAAATGCCGCACATCAGAAGGAAAGCCTGCTTGACGGCGAAGGCGAAGAGCCCCATGCACACCACAGTGATCACACCAAGGAGGGCTTCATAGAGGACGAAGCGCCACGGTTGGCTCCAGATCACCGAAAAGCTCTGGAACACCGCCTCGAAGGCATCCTCGTCGGTGGTGGCAATGATTGCCGGGACGATGATCAAGGACACAGCCAGCACCACTAGCAGGAAGAAGAGCACCAGGGCAGAGAACATCCACATGAAGGTGAAGAGGGACGCTCCCAGTTCACCCACGTACGGGATCACGCGCGCCAGGAGGCCGATGATGAGCCCGCCTACGACAAAGCACCCTGCCATCACCGCAATCGCCACTGGGGTCGAGAGAACAGAGCTGGCCTTACGCAGCGCAAAGGCAAACGCTTCACGCCAGGTGTAAAAGTTGTTGCCCTTGAGCAGCATGTAAGAAGCCCGGGCGATTGCCGTACTTGTGAGGAGGTAGGCCGCCAGAAGTATGGCCACGCCTATGGCGAAGATAACCCACGCGTACCACCGTGCGCCGCCTTGACCGAACAGGCACGGCAAAAGGCCACTCGTATTCCACGCATCGCTGAGCCCCTTGCCGTTGGCTAGGAGGCTGAGATAAGTGAAAATCAGATAGCCGACGTAGCCTACGCCGTAACCGATGAACGCGATCCACATGCGCTGCATGCTGAAACCGAGGCGCGCGGAGCGAAACAGGTCGCGAAAGTCGAATCGTAGTTGCACCATCGCTTCCCTCCTATCCGGTTTGTTCCTCGCCGAACAGCTACCTCAGTCAACGTGACTCAAGTTTAAGAAAAAAAGAGTTCTTTGTCAAGCGAAAAGCTGCTCCCGCCTTCAGCTAGCCTGGGACGTCCTTTTCATTACGCGTACGCGCTTAATGCGCCGCTTCACAACTCGCTCGATGACAAAAGTGATATCACCCTCGCGCACCTCCTCCTTCTGCTGCGGGAGGTGCCCCATGCGATGCAGAAGAAATCCGCCAAGTGTATCATAACCCTCTTCGGTGGGCAGAGTCAGGCCCAAAGCCTCGTTGAGCTCCTCAATGCTGATCTTTGCATCCACGAGCCAGGTGTGCTCACCGGTGGGACGCACGAGGGCAGGCTCCTCGTCGTATTCGTCCTGAATCTCCCCTACGATCTCCTCAATCACGTCCTCAAGTGTGACCAGCCCCACAGTGCCCCCGTACTCATCCACGACGATGGCCATGTGAGTACGCTGTGTCTGAAACTCCCTCAGCATCTCGTTGATTGGCTTGGAGTCCGGCACGAAAATGACCGGCCGTGCTAGGCTCTCCAAGGACGGCCGAGCGCCCGGTTGGTTCAGGTAAGGCAACAAGTCCTTCGCATGGATGATGCCGCGGATGTTGTCCACACTGCGTTCGTAGATCGGAATACGCGTATGGCCATGCTTGGTAATCAGCCCGACAAGCTCCTCAATGCTGGCGCCTGTTTCGGCACAGACCATGTCCACGCGCGGCACCATAATCTCTCGCACCTGAGTCTCGCCGAACTCAAAGATGGAGTGAATCATCTCCCGCTCTTCTTCCTCGAGGTAGCCCTGCTGGTCGGCGACTTCCACCATCACCTTAAGTTCGTCCTGTGATAGCGCCAGCCCCTCGGGGCGCGTACCAGAGAGGCGAGCCACCGCTGTTGCAAACGCATTCAGAACGAGAGTAACTGGGTAGAGCAGGAAGAAGAGCCCCAACACAAAGAGCGAGAGTTGTTGCGCCCGTTGCGAGGGGCTACGTACCGCGAGCAGCTTGGGAGCTATCTCCGCAAAAACGAGAATAGCCAGCGTAATCAGGACTCCGGCCACTGCCGCGGCGACGTTCCTGCTCAGCCCGAAGGAGCTCGCCACTCGCACCGAGGTAAGAGTCGTCACCACCGCCACGGCCACGTTAATCGCGGTATTAGCTGTGAGGATGGCCACAAGGAGGTGCCGCGGGCGCGAGCGAAGGCGAACCACGCGCTCCGATGCGCCTTTCCCTGCCTCCCGCAGTCGCTCCAGTTCAAGCTCCGAAAGGGCAAAAAAGGATGTCTCGGCCGCTGAGGTAAGGGCCGAAAGGACAAGGAGGACCACCAACAAAACTAGACCACCTAGCACAGGACTAAGCACGCGCTATGTACCTCCGTGCGCATTGTCGGCCTTTGAGCCGACCAATTCATCATACAGACCCACATACTCCTCTTGCCGGGCATGCATCACTTTTCTACAGGCTGACCCCTGGTCATCATAACCCAGCAAATGAAGCACCCCATGTACAACCAAGCGACAGACCTCCTGCGCGAAGTCGACGCCATAGGCGCGCGCCTGCTCCTCCGCCCTGTCCAGACTGACGTACACTTCACCTTCTCTGGCGCCCTCTTCCTCTTCTAAAGGAAAAGCGAGCACATCGGTTGGGTAGTCATGATTGAGAAAACGAGCATTGAGCTCTTGCACGGTTTGGTCATCGCAGAGGACCACAGTAAGTGCTACCTTTGGCACACGGGCTTCGCGCGCAATAACGGCCTCGGCCACCCGCTTCAGAGGGCTGATGGCCACGCGCTTAGACGGGTGCACGCTATAGAAACGAACCGTTGCGCGTCGCCCACTCAACGCTCATGCTCCTCTCCGGCGGCCGGGGCACGACTCGGTTCCGGCTTGGGGTATTCAACCCGGCGGTGGTACCTACCAATGAGAATCTTCAGAAACGCCTCCCCCACTTTGTTCAAGTCCCGCAAGGTCAGCGGGCTCTCGTCCAATTCCCCCTCCCTGAATCGCTCGTCGATGATTTGCGCTACCAGTGTCCTCAGACGGCTCACTGAGGGGTCCTTGAGGGAGCGGGACGCAGCCTCCACTGCGTCGGCCAGCATCAGCAGAGCTGTTTCCTTAGTTTGCGGCTTGGGCCCGGGGTAACGGAACTCGTCCTCTCGCACCGCGTTAGCGCCATTTTGCTCCTTTGCCTTCTGGTAGAAGTAGCTCATTACCGAGGTGCCATGGTGTTGCTCGATGCAATCCCGGATTTCTGAGGGGAGCCCGTGTTCCACCGCCATTTCGCTTCCACGCCGCACGTGATTCAACAGAACCAGCGCGCTCATCGTCGGACTCAGCCGGTCCTGGGGGTTGCGGCCCCCACGTTGATTCTCCACAAAATAGTCCGGTTTGTCCATCTTGCCGATGTCGTGGTAGTAGGCACCCACGCGCACCAGAAGGCCATTGGCGCCAATGGCCTCCGCCCCTGCCTCGGCGAGATTGCCCACCATAATGCTGTGATGATAGGTGCCGGGAGCGTTCAGCGCCAGTTCGCGAAGCAGTGGGTTGTTTAGGTCCGAGAGTTCAAGATAGGTCATGTCGGTGGTGATTTCAAAGGCAAGCTCAAACACCACGACCAAGCCGTAGGCAACGATGGGGCTCACCACCCCGTTGGTTAGGCCGTAAGCCCATTCCCGCAGCAGCTCTGCCAGGGAGGACTCACGTATGAGCCCCAGCACGGCAATGCTCGCCAGGTAGGCCAAACTGGTAATAGCCAGTGAACGCACCACCCAATTGCGCTTGCGAACCCTGGTCACCGAAAGGATGCTGGCGCTCCCTACCAGCACACAGGTCACAAACACCCCAAAGTCGTTGCCCCGCATGGCCCCGAGGATGGCGCCGAGAACCACCATCGCCACGAACGCGACACGTGGGTCAAAAAAGATGGTGAGGAGCATCGCGGCGACGGCGGCAGGTATCAGGTTGGCCGAAAGGGAGAGGCGATTGACCCCATAGGCCACACCAACTACTATCAGCAGCACTAAGGCCAGCAGAAGAAGGTAGCGGGGGTCGTACAAAGCCTGACGCCGCTCCCGGTGCACGAAGACGGCCAGCACCAGAAAGCAGAAACCGCTCAGGAGCACCCTCCCCAGGAAGCGCAGGACCTGGCGGCCAAAATTCCGCGCCCCTTGCTCTGCCCGGGCCTCGGCCAGTGAGTTCAGTATCTCCACGTGGTGCGCAGTGACCTTCTCATGGCTGTCGATTATCCGTTCCCCTTCCAAGACCATCCCTTTGGCCCTGGGCACGGTAGCCACTTCCGTTGCGATGCGCGCCTCTGTCTCGCCGTGGTCAAAAAGGACGTTGGGTTGGAGGAACCGAGCAAGTAGCTGGAAGGCAATCCTCGTCAACACCGGGTCAGGGCCCAGCGCGTCGCGAATTTTCTGCAGCGCAAACTCTTGCGCCTCTTTGGGCCCACGGTAGTACGCCAGCTCCTCAAGCGTCTCCACGCCATCGCTCAACACTGAAATCTTGCCAGCGCCGGAGAGCTTGTCCTTCTCCACATCCAGGATACCGACCGAGAGTACTTCTTCCCCCACTTCCCGCACGGTGGCCAACAGACGCGCCGAGGCAGGCTCCCCATTTGCCTTCATGCCGGGACGAATTCTCCGCTGGGGAGCTTTGGCCTCGAGAAAAAAGGTCAGGTCCTCCCCGCTTAACAGCACGCCGTAGCGCTTGAACAGCGCCACGAGCGAGTCCTTTTTCTGCCCTGGCGGCACAGGGGCGGCCCAGGTGGCATAGAGTTGCTCCAACAAGGAGTCCATGGCCGCCAACTGCCGCGAGTCAGCTTCCGCGTGACGCACAAACACGGGGGCAACGCGACGCTTTGCCGCCTCTACGTCTGCAGCATACTCCTGCGGATTCTTGTTGATGGCGAACGTGAATGGGGCGATGATCTGTTCTCCGATGTAGACATCGCCCTCCCGGAGCGTGAAGGTGCCCAACGAGCGTGGGCCTGGGAAGAGCAACGCCACACCGAGTACCATGGCAACCGCCACCCCAATCTGCAGGCGGGTGACCGCGCTTGAGCTCCACTCTTTCGGCTTGCGCGCTCCCCTTCCCCGTCGCAGAAGAAGCTTTCCCAGGCGTTCAAGCCATCCGCCCCAGGAGCCCTGGGCTATAGTCCGCTCAGCCATTTGCCTCCCCGGCCTCCCGGTCACGTTGCGTCTTGGCCTGGAAGTTGTCGTAAGCCCTGATGATATCCCGCACCAAGCGGTGGCGAACCACATCCTGGTCGGTCAGGTAGGCAAAGGCGATCCCTTCGATGCCAGCCACTACTCGCTGGATTTGCACCAGGCCAGATTCTGTGGACGAAGGCAGATCGATCTGGGTGATGTCCCCTGTGACGATGGCCTTGGAGCCGATCCCCAGGCGTGTGAGAAACATCTTCATCTGGAGGGCGGTGCTGTTTTGCGCCTCGTCAAGAATCACAAAGGCGTGATTCAGTGTACGGCCGCGCATGTAAGCCAGCGGAACAATTTCAATCACTCCGACTTCGAGGAAACGGCGGAGCTTTTCCGCCGGAAGCATGTCATAAAGGGCATCATAGAGGGGACGAAGATAGGGGTCAACCTTTTCCTTGAGGTCCCCCGGGAGGAAGCCGAGGCTTTCACCCGCCTCCACTGCAGGTCGCGCCAGAATGATGCGTTCCACCTCGCGCGCCTGCAGATGTGCCACCGCCATCGCCACGGCTAAGTAGGTCTTACCTGTGCCGGCCGGGCCGATGGCGAAAACGATATCGTTGTCGGCCACCAGGCGCACATAGCGCGCCTGCCCCTCTGAGCGCGGCCGTATGGGCCCGCGGTGGGCCATCAGCACCACCGGCAGCGGCTCGCGCTCAACGGCATGGGCGGGGGGCCTTGTCTCGGCCAATTGACTATTCTTGACGAGCCCCACCACTGTGTTCACGTCGTGAACAGTCAGGGCGCCGCCACGCTCCAGGAGCTTCAGGAGCTCACTGAGCACTCTCTCCACCAGCTCCACGGCATGTCCCGAGCCGCGCACCAACAGTTGTGCCCCGCGTGCCACAAACTGCACCCCGAATTCGCGCTGCATCAACTTGAGGTGGGCATCTTGGCTACCAAACAGGGCAACCTGGTCCACCCCAGGCAGAGGGATGCGCCGTACTGTCTGTTTCTCCTTTTCTTCGGTCTGCGTCTCCATTTTCTCCATTCCATGCAAAAGCTCCCAGTTTCCGGCGAACGCCTGGACAGCTGGGAGCTTTTGCAGTGTTCGAGCGCGGAAGCTGCACATCAGCCCTTCGTGGGAGAGGCGTCTTCTCTACGAAGACCGCTCCCACTGGAAAGCTGGGCATAACAACCACCGCGGCGTTGTGCCCGCATCTATACCCGCGCGGGCCCCCCTTGGTCTGTCGCGCCCCTTGTTTTGTGGGCCGCACCAGATCCCAAGAACTACTTGGGAATTACCAAGACCGTGTGCGGGTAAATGAGATTAGGATTGTCGCCAATAACGGACTTGTTCGCCTCGTAGATCTTGGTCCACGCTGCCGGATCATTCAGTACGCTGGGATCTTGGGCGATCTTTCGCAAAAAGTCACCCTTGACCACAATGTACTGGTCCGGGCCGCAGCCACGCAGGATCTTCAGCACCCAATCTGGGTAAATGAGGTCTGGGTCCTTGATGAGGTCGCGATTGACCGAGTAGATCTTCATCCACTGGTACGGGTCCCCATAGATCTCCTTTTTGCCCGAGATCTTCCACAGGTAGTCACCCTTGACCACCACGTAGCTATCGTAGACCGCCTTCGGCATGCGGGCTTCCAAGTCGGCGATCTTCGCTTCGATGGCCGCCACCAGTTCCCGCATTTCGGTCAAGGCGTAGATCGGGCTCTTCTTTTTTTCGGCCAACTGCGCCTTGAGGGCTGCTATCTCGGCCTTCTTCTTGAAGAGCTCCTCCGGGCTGAGTGCCGCCAACCCATTGACTTGTGCCTCAATGGCCTTCAGCGAGGCCCGATACGCATCCACCGCCGCCTTGTCCACGCCCAACAGCGCATACACGTCATCCCAGCAGGCCGCAAGATCCGCATCGGCCTTGTCGATCTGCTCTTTGAGAGCCTGAATCTCCTTTTCCCGCGCGGCAATGGCCGCCTTGGCGTCCGCCTCTCGCTTCTGCCACTGAGCCAGTTCAGCGCGGTACTGGTCCATGCTCATCTTCTGCTCGCCCAAGGCCACGGTGGCGTCCACGAGCAAGGCCAGGCCGAGTACAACCGCGAGGCTCAGTAACCACCTAACCGAAATCCTCATGGCGATATCCTCCTTCGATTCTGCTTGGCGATTGCTTCTCCGCTGCACCTATTTGCCCAACCGCTGCGCCACCGCCTGCTTCTCTTCCTGGCACTTCGCCAGTTCCTGCTTCTTAGCGGCCAACTGCTGTTCCAGGGACGCCTTCTCCGCATCCTTCGCCTTCAGCTGATCCTCGGCTGCAAGCGCCGCCTGCTTAGTCTCCTCCAGCTTGCTCAGCTGTTCCTGGGACGGATGCTTAGCGCACCCCATCGCAAACGCCACCAGGAGCAGCATCGCCACTGCGAGGACCCAACCTGCGTTGACAGTCTTGCGCATCGGGCTACACCTCCTTTCTGGGGACCAACTACGACCTCCGCTCACGACAACGTGACGTCCAATATTACGAAAAAATGCACAATTTGTCAAGCAAAATCGTCATTGCTGGGGGTAACGTTTCGCCAGCTCTGTGCTCAGGCCAGCCGCAACCCCAGTTCTCGCAGCTGCTCCTCCGAGACCTCGGTGGGCGCCCCGTCCATGAGGGAAAGGGCGCTGGTCGTTTTGGGAAATGCAATCACGTCCCTTATGCTTTTCTTTCTCGCCAGCAACATCACCAGACGATCGAAACCAAATGCAATCCCCCCATGTGGTGGGGCACCGTACTGGAACGCCTCCACAAGAAAGCCAAATTTCCGCTCGGCCTCCTCTGATGAAATACCCAGCACGCGGAACACTTCCCTTTGCAAGAGGGCGTCGTGGATGCGAATGCTGCCGCCGGCCACCTCATTGCCGTTGAAGACCAGGTCGTAGGCTTGTGCCCGCACCCGTTCCGGCGCTGACTGCAGCAACGCGATGTCTTCGGGCCGGGGAGATGTAAAGGGGTGATGCATGGCCACAAAACGCCTCTCTTCGCTGCTGTATTCCAACAACGGGAAATCGGTCACCCAGAGGAGGCTCACCTTCTTTTCATCGATGAGGCCCAGCTCCGCGCCCAGTCGTAGGCGCAGCTCGCCCAGTACTCGCAGACAGACCTCCCTCCGGTCGGCCACTATGAACAGCATGTGGTCAGGTGCAGCATGCATAGCCTTGTTGACCGCCTCCACCTCCTCAGGGGTAAAAAACTTTGCTGCGCCACCTTCCCATCCTGCACCTGTCACCTTCATTGCCACTAGTCCCTTCCCGCCCCACTCTTTCACCGCGGCGGCGAGCTCGTCGACTCGCTTTCTGGAGAATTGCCCAGCTTGGGGCACACACAGCCCGGCAACCACGCCTCCATTCCGCACCGTTTCGGCAAACACCCGGAATTGCGAACCCGCAACCAAGTGGCTGATATCGGTGATGGGCGTCTCAAAGCGCAGGTCCGGCTTGTCCGTGCCGTACCTGGCAATCGCCTCATCATAAGGAAGAACCGGTAGGGGGGTCTGCAGATGATAACCCCATATTTCCTGCAATACAGTGGCCATCAGCCCTTCGCAGAGCTCGCGCACGTCCTCAGCATGGACAAAGGACATTTCCAAGTCGATCTGGGTAAACTCCGGTTGCCGGTCAGCGCGGAGGTCTTCGTCGCGGAAGCAGCGCACAATTTGGAAATAGCGGTCAAAACCTGCCACCATCAGGAGCTGCTTGTAGGTCTGAGGCGATTGCGGCAGCGCGTAGAACTTACCCTTGTGGACCCTACTTGGTACCAGGTAATCCCTGGCTCCTTCCGGCGTGCTCTTGATGAGGAAGGGGGTTTCGATTTCCACAAAGCCGTGGGCGTCCAAGTAGCGGCGCACCACCTGGTAGACGCGATGCCTCAGAAGGATGCTCTGCTGCAACTCTGGTCGGCGCAGGTCCAGATAGCGGTAAGTGAGCCGCAGCTCCTCGGAGGCATCCACTTGATCCTTGATCTCGAACGGGGGCGTTTTCGCTCTGTTTAGGACCTCTAAATCGGTGGCAAGCACCTCAATGTCACCAGTAGGCAGAGAGGGGTTGCGCATCCCTTCCGGCCGCCTCTGTACCAGCCCTGTCACGGCTACCACCCACTCTGCTTTCAGCTCTCGCGCCTGGGCATACAGCTCTGGATGGGACTGCGCGGCAAAGTTCACTTGCACCAATCCGTAGCGGTCCACAAGATCCACAAAGTAGATGCCACCGTGGTCCCGCCGATGGCGTACCCACCCCATCACCGTAACCTGTTGGCCCTCGTGTTCCGCGCGGAGTTCACCACACGTGTGTGTCCGTTTCCTCTTCATTGCTCCTCTTGGCAAAATCCAGTAATTTGCGACGGCACAAAAAAAACCGTGGTCGCGCCACGGTCATGCCTCACTTACGCACATCTCTGCCGCCGGTCAACCCAACCTCCACCGGCGCTCAAAAGCCGAAGGTATACACCTGGCGGAAAGTGGCCTCGCCGAGCGAGGCGTCGACCACGCCAAAGTCGTCCCACCGCTGAATGCGCCGCACGATGCAGTTTTCCAACTCGGGGCTATTCAGGGTAGAGGAAACTATCGTGACGCTGCTCACCTTGCCCTCGGGGGTAATGGTAAAACGAACTGCTAGTCTCCCGCGCAAGGTTGGGTTCCGTCGCAGTTCTTTTTGGTAGCAGTATTCGATTGCGTCGTTGTGCCCGTTCACCACTCTGGAGACCTGGTCCGGGTCTCTGCCCGCAAGGGTGGTTACTTCGCCCTCTTTGGTGAGTGGCGTCACTGGTTCCACCACCAGGCTTCCGCCCCGCTGCACGCTGCTGCCGACTGGGGTTCCCAGCTCGCCGACCATACTGTCGATCGTGCCCGCCTCGGTGGCGCGCCCGCCGCGGAGCTCTCGCCCGGGGGTGGAGGTCCCTGTGCTTTTCAGCCCACCAATGCCACCGAGCGTGGCGTCCAGCTCAGCAGGCGGCACCGTGCCCCCGATGAGCATTTGTGCCTGGTCCTGGCCCCCCGGTCTGGTGCCGGAGGTCAGCACACCAAGGACCCCAAGTGAACGCACCTCTGCGGCCAATCTTTCGCGAGTTCGGCTATACCCTGCTGCTAAGGCCGGTTCTGCCTCCTTCGGTTCCCCAGGCTGAGCACCAACCCCGCGAGTTGGCCCCGTACCAGACCGGCCGCTCGCCGGCTGCGCCCCCGTCGGTTGTTCCTCTGGATGCTGGACGTCGACGCTCACCTTCTTTCGAGTAACCGCAGCCTCCCGCGCCATTTCGGCGTGCCGCACGATAAGAGTGGCAAGCCGGGCCTGATCTGCCGCAGGCCCGCGTTCTCCATCAGGAGTGCGAGGCCGCGACAAAAGGAGGACCACCACGCCAACGTGAACCGCTATCGAAACCGCAAGGATGCCCAAGAACGTTCGGCTCACCTCGGCAAAAGGACTCTTGCGAAACTCCTCGGGTAGCACCATTTGAGTCGAAACCACCATCTACCTCCGCTGGCGATGCGGGCGCGCTTACATGGCAGGTGGCTGCGAGGCCGTCGTCGCCACGCCCTCTCGCTCCACCTGATAAACCGCAAGCCGAAGGTTGGCATATTCGCACGTGCCACAGGTCGCCAGCACCTTCATGAGGATACCGTACTCCAAGTCTTTGTCTGCCTGGACGTTCACCCTGCCCGAGAACCGGATCCCGTACTGCCGCTCCGCCTCCTTGGCTCGCTGTGCATAAAGCTTCAACTTTTCGCCCAGCCTAGGTACGTACAGACCTTGCACTTGCGCCACGTTGGCCACAGTCTCCACCACTTCGTCGTTGACGACCACCGTCTCCTTGGAAACAATGACGTCCAGGGCTGTCTCGGGAACGTTCTCCACAGTGGACTTGGGCAGCGTCAGGTTTTCCGAGGGGTGAATCAGGCCACCTTCGGTTGAGTAGCTCTTAAGAAGGAACACCAGGATGATGGTGAACATGTCCATCAGCGAGGTGAGGTTGAGAAACCTCTTACCAGGATTGGTATCGTGCTTCTTGATGCGCGAGGGGATGTATGCCATGGCTTAGTCCTCAAGAAGAAAGGGGAACACTCACCGCACACCTGCCGCCAGCGCCACCTGTGGGAAGAGACTCACCGTGTGCCCCTCCACCTGGTAGGAACGCGCCGCATCCATGGTGGAGACCACCACCTGGTAGCGCACGCTCGGCTCCGCCTGAATGATCACCCGCTCGTCGTCTCTGAACCTCCCCTGCGCCTTGCTCTTGATTTCAGCCAGCACACTGGACAGACGGTCGAAATCATACACCTCCACCCCGTCGGCGCCGAGCTTCTTGGGAATGTACGGCCCGCCGTCGGCGGCCCGCAGCACGCCAAGGGCACTGGAGATGTAGAACCCACGGTCGGTGATAGTCACGGCCAGGTCAAGGGTCCGCTCCTCCTCGCGGGGCAAACCGGTCGTCCTATCAGAAGGCACTAAGGTGGCCGGAGGCAAATCCAGCTGGATTACCCCGATGCGCACAAAGGTCACCGTCGACAGAAGCAGGGGGATAAGCACCACCATCAAGTTCATGACCGGGAACAGATTGATCTCCACCTGCTCCGCAAAGGTGCGGCTGCTTCTGAGTGAAGGTCGAAATGCCATGCTATTGATTCCCTGTTATCAGGTTGATCAATTTGACCATGTGCTCATCGATTTCGTCGATGATCTTGGTAGTCTTGCTGTGCAACCATGTGTAGGCGACGATCGTGGGCACGGCAATGATCAGGCCGAACAAAGTGGTGTTCATCGCCACGGCGATACCGGCAGCCAGCAGACGCGCCTTCTCGGCGGGGTCGATGCCCGGCCCGGAGACGCTGCGAAAGGCGATGATTAGGCCGTAAACGGTGCCCATCAATCCCACAAGCGTGGCGACGTTAGCGATCATCGCCAAGTAGCCAGTCCGGTTCTGCAGCTTGGGGATGACCTCCAGGGTGCCTTCATCCACAGCGTTCTGGATGGACCGAAAGTCGACCGTCTCGCTCTCGCTCACCCTGCGCAAACCTGCCGATACCACCCGTGCCAGCGCCCTGTCCTTGGCAGCCTCGCACAACGCCAGAGCCTCTTTGTACTCGCCTGCCTTGACGCGCTTGCGTATCTCGCCCATGAACTTCTGCGCATCAATGTCGCTCTTGAGCTTGATGTAATAAGCGCGTTCGATAAAGATGGCTACCGCCACGGCGGCAATGAATAAAAGCACCCACATGAATACGTATCCTGCACTGCTGGGACTGAATCCACTGATTAATTCAGACATGAAACACCTCCTATCCCGTGAGACTTCTTTGTTCCTGCTGGCACCAACGCTTGAACCGCGAAGCAAGATTCGCTGGGCAGAGCTCCAGGCTACTTTTTCTTCGACAGGAGAAGCTCCTCCAATCGGCGGACGCGCTTCGCCGACTCCAACTCCTCTTGCAGGCCTCCCACTCCTGGCGGGAGTTGCCGTAGTTCACGGTCAAAGCTTCTGTCGATGAAGAGCGGCGTCTTGAATTCCGGCTTGATGCGCTTGGGCAAGATGGCCACATTCGGCTTTTCTACCACCGTGACGATGAGGATCGGGGGCAACACCTCTTCCTTCACCTCCGCCGGTGGCGCGGTCGGAGCTCTCTCCTGAGCTACTGCAGGGCCGGCTCTTCCAGCCGCCACGACAAAGATCGTCAACATCACACCACAGATCCTGCGCATGGCACCCTCTCACTATGGGATCTGCTCGCGTTTTTCGAGCAGCTGTCTCCTTTCCTCCTCCCCCAGAACCACCGGTCTCAGACTTTGCTTGGTCTGCGCCCAGTTGGGCAGGCTACGCCATTTTACCGTCACCTGTAGCCCCTCCACCTCGCCGTCTTCATCTTTCGCCTGGACAGCTACCACATTGGGACCGGTTTGGAGAAAATCCGTGACATCATGCACGTAGACACTGAGCGGCTTATCCGGTGGGTTCACCACTTGCGCTATGTAATGACCATTGACAAAGAGGTTGTAGGAGGCATCAGCCGCCAGATGCACCGAAGCGTTCACCGGCAGCCCCTCGACGATAAAGGTGCCGCGCAAGTAAGCGACTGGGCCCAGTCTATATTCCACGTCTGAGGATAAAACCTGTTTCAGCGTATCAAAATGCACCGCCACGGTCTCGGGTCGTACGCTCCAAAGGTAAAACCCTGTGGGCCTACCAGGCTCACGCGCTACCGCCACTATGGTCGGCACCGTCCAGCCCTCTTCATCAAAGCCCGGAGACGTCCATCCCTTAGCGTACTCGTGGTAAGCACGCCACCTCTGGTCTGTGGCCACCGAGTCGGCTACCACCACCAAGCCCACACGAGCGGCGTAGGTGTCAGGCGCAAACCGGGCCAAATGGAGCACCAGGTTCTTTGACCATACGTTGTCGATCCCAAGCGAGTCACAGACCCCTACCCCGGTTTCCAGTATTCGCAACAATCCTTCGTGCGCGGCGAAATAGTTGTCCTCGAAGGTGAGCATCGCATCGCGATACACCGGCTCTTGGCGCTCGCGATAAGCAGCTTCAAAGTCCACCTTTCGTTGTCTGGTCAGGGTGCACAGGCTATCCAAGCGTTCGACGTAGCTAAACAGGCCCCGCGTCAGCTTTTCTTCCGTGGTGGGCAAGCCTTCTCCATCAAACCCATGCGCCCGTGCGCGCTTGAGCGTCTCTTCATAGCCCGAGGTAAAGTTGACTGCAAACGCCGCGCCAAAGTCCAGAAGGTTGGCCATCTGATCGGCAAGCTCCACGAGGTCTTCACCCGCCTGGGTGACTTGGGCGCCCGTCTCGACAAGAGCAAGGTACTGGGCTTCTCGGTTACGGTAGTCATCCAAGACCTCGGTGGCAAGCGCAGCGAAATGGTCAGGCAGCAAATTGGACACGCGAATAACCGCACTTCTGGCTTGCTGGACCCACGCGTTGTCCACGCCCAACGAGACGCCCTCTTGCACGGTCTCTGCATAAGCCTCGACTGCCCCCTGGATCCATGGCTTGGCGGCCACCGTCAACACCTGCCGCCGGTATTCGACCGCCGATAGGAGGTCAAGCCCCAAAGGTAGAGGGGCTGCCAGAAGGCGCTCGGCTGCGGCCTTCTTCAACTCGGCAATGGTGTATAGGTTCTCACACACCTTCTCTTTGCACCGGCCCAGCCAGCGCTGCGCCACACGCAGCACACTGTCGCCTGCGGCTACCTGGGCCGAGTCAGCACCAGGCGGCACCGGGAGTTGGCGGCGATAGTTCTCAGCCAGGCGCGTCAACACGCTTAGCGAAGTGCGATACGAATCGACTGCACGCCGGTAAAGCTGGGCTGCAACATCCGCCACCTCGTTGCGGGCCACCACCTCCTCAGTGGGGTCCATCCGGGGAATCTCTTGCCAGGCGTAACTACGAGCAAACTCTTCGTAACAGTTCCCCACGCGAAACGTGGCTTCGTACAGCCGCACTGTTCCGAAACCGGCCACTCGTGTATAGTCTTTAACCAGCCGCAGGAGCAACTCCCGCTTCTCCTGTAGGGAGCGTTGCAGCCGGGCCTTGGGCAGGCGCAGCTCGATAGCAGCCAGCCGCGCAAAGTCCAGCTCCGCCAGGGCAAAAAGCGCCTCCGCAGCGTAAAAGTCATTGCCAGGGAGACCTTTGGCCTTGAGCTCGTCATGGCTGGCCACGGCCTTTCGGTATTCTACCGCTGCCTCCTCTCGATTGCCTTGCTCAGCAAAGTATTCACCCCTCCGATAGTAACTCTCCACCACCCGCGGTGAGGTCGGATACTTGGCCACAAACTCGCCGTACGACTCGCTGGCCTTCTGCCAGTCTCTCAGCTTCAGGTAGTACCCGGCAATATCATAGGCCAGGTCCTCAGCTTCACGCGCCTGGGGATACCGCTCCAAGAAAAGGCGGTTCACGCGGATAGCCTGACCCCAGTCCTCGCTTGCGGCAAAACAGACGCTGGCGTTAAACAGAGCGTCCTTGGCCTTTTCCGCATCCGGGTGCAAGGAAGCCAGCCGCTCGTACGTTAGCGCCGCGTTATAAAAGTCATTTACCTCCCGGTAGTCGAAAGCCAGGTTGTTGAGGGCGTCGAAGCGATAGGGGGAGGAAGGCCACCCCGCGAGGAGTTGCAGGTATGCATCAATTGCCCGGTTGAACTCCTGGGCCTTGTCAAACTCCAGCGCCGAGTTGAATAGGGCAAGGTCGCCGAATGGCACCTCCGGCACTTCAGTCACCACACGCCTAAACTCTTCTGCCGAACTGGCGTGCTCATCCGCTTCGGCGAGCAGTTCTGCGGCCAAGAAGATGGACTCGGCCAACCGCCTGCGCGCCTTGGAGACCAACTCCGGAGAAGGATTATCCTGGATGATGCGCTTGGCCACCACCTCGGCACTGGCAAAGTCCATCTTACCGAAGTAGCTCTCCATGAGGATGTAGCGCGCATCGGCCAGCTCTTCGCTCTCTGGAAAATGCTTGATCAGGGTCTTGAAGTACTTCAGCGCCTCCTTGAACTGGTTGTGGTTGTAGTACAATGCGCCGGCATTGACCAGCATGCGGGCCGTCTGGGGCTCATGGGGGAAGAGCATGATGTAGTTGTCATAGGCCTCGGCCAATCTCTGCTCGGTAGGCTGCAGAGGCGTGGGTGGGTGCACCAGACGCGCGTGGATGGTCGCGGCAGATTCTCTCTTCACCTCCTCCGCCCGGGAGACCGCACGGCTGGTTTCCGCCTCGGCTTCGGCCGCTGCCAGCTGTTCGCGGGCGGCTTCGCGCGCCAAAGCCACGGCATTTTCCGCCGCTTGCCGCTGATACCGCGAGTTCCAATACCGTTGGCTTATCTGGAGGTACTCCGCATAGGCAGCGGGATAATCGTGGAGCTGCGTATCCAGCGTCAGCGCCATATTCCAGTGAACACGAGGGGCGCTGCTATCCGCAGGGAATTTTTCCAAATACTTGCGGCTATCGCTGACGGCTTGCTCATAGAAATCGCGGTCACCAGTGGCCTCTCCTTGCTGGTAGAGAAAGGCGATGTTGTCCCGCAGCGCCGCTTCTGCCAACCGTCGTGCTTCAGACCGTGTCGCCTCGTCGGTGTTTTTTGCCCACCAGCTGCTCCCTTCGCCGTAAAGACTCACTAACTGATTGCGGCTCACATAGGCCATCGGTTCATCCTTGAGCAGCCGGTAGGCCTCGACGATACGGCTTTGCGCCACAGGCGCAAGAGGACTGTCCGGATACATGGCGAGGAGGAGGCGGTAGGCGTAGATCGCGTTCGCGTACTCCTCTTTCTCCTTGAGGTAGGCGTCACCCATGCGCTTCAAGATTTGGGCCCCGTATGAACGATGGCCGATTTCTTGTAGGTACTGCGCCGCTCTTGCTGGCCCACCGTAGTCCAGAAAACTTATGCCGATGTACTCGACGGCCTCGTCTCTCAAGGCGGGGTTGGTGAACACTCCCTGGGGGTCGAGCCGCATGTTGCGCTCGATATCGTCGGCCAGGAGGGTAAAATAGGAGACGGCTTGCGGAAATTGACTTAGCCGGTAGTGACTCCAGCCAAGGCGATAGAGCGCCTCGTCGTAACGGGGGCTGTCGCGGTACTGGAGGACGCGCTCATAGTATTGGATAGCCGTGTGAAGATCATTGCGCGGCGGACTAAAGTAGTACTCGCCGATGCGCAGCAGCGCGCTCGGCACGTAAGGACTCTCGGGGAATTCTTGAACCACCCGTTGGTAGACTGCCAC
The DNA here is from genome assembly GCA_034506335.1 of candidate division KSB1 bacterium. Lineage (NCBI taxonomy): Bacteria > Pseudomonadati > Candidatus Zhuqueibacterota bacterium. Next base: position 51,026 of record JAPDPR010000006.1, on the reverse strand, counting down.
CGCTGCAGTGTCCTGGCGCAAATCTTCCAGGATGAAGGCTCGGTTGTAGAGCGCATCATCCACATACTCGCTGTGCGGGAACCGCTCCACAACCGCCTGCAACAGGCCGAGCGGTTTGTCGAAATCCTTGCGAGGCTCAGTGGGCGGATTCGCTCTTTCCCCGCGGTCATATGCGGCCAGCTCCTCTTCGTATTGTCGCATTGCCGCAAGGTACTCCTCTTGCGCCTGCTCGAAGCATAGTTCCGCAAGGCGCATCATCACTTCATCGAGCACCCGGCTGTTGGGGTTTTGGGCGATGAAGAGTTCCGCATCGCGGATACCACGCTGGCGAAGCACAGCACGCTCGCGCTCTCGCGCTGCCAACCGGCTGGCGTACAGCTGGCGATAGGCCTGCAGTTCCTCAAGGGAATACGAGGCCAGCGTGCTGTCGCCAAACAGGCCACGGAACACCCGGGCGAGGGAATCCGCCGGCGTTTGCGCACACGCAGAGGCGAATACCGCCAGAGCCATTCCCGTTACGATGAAGGCCTTGACGAGCCAGGATCTGGGCTGCATGGGCATAAGCGTTACCCGGTTTAGTACGGTTGCCGTGGACGACTCCCCACGCGCGAGACACTCTCTTCGCGTTCGGTGGTATCAAAGTACGCGGTCTTGAAATAGTGAGCCCGCTGCTCGCGTTCTTGAGCCACCCTTTTCGCCTCTGCCTCCGCCTGGAGTTGGGCCACCTGCCGGTCGAGCTCGACCAAGTGGGCGTTCAGCGCCTGGCGGCGCGCCTCAAGTAAGGCATTCACCGCAGCAAGGCGCTCTGCATAGCTCTCCACCGCCTGCTCCTCCTCCTGCAGTGAAGAGTAGGCGATATCGCTCATCTCGAATCCCGCGCGATCAGCCCACTCCTGGAGCTGGGATCCAATTTGCTCCACCGGCTGACTTGCCACCCACGCGCGAAACCTGCTCAGGTCGTTCTGTAACGAGCGGAGGCGGCGCTCGATCAGTTCCAGCTCGAACTGCGCGGAGAAGGGGAGCGGCTTGTCGCCGTTTTGCAAGGTGCGCAGGCCCTCAAGGTTTGCGGCTACGCGGTTCCGCTCCGCCTCCAATTCCTGCACCACCGTGGCAATGGACTGCGCCCGGTAGCGCATCTCCATCTCTCGTGCCACTGCGGGGAAATCGAGCAAGTAGCTGGAATTAAGTGTCGCCGGCCTGGCATGGAGGTCGGCGAGGATCTCCAGCAGCCGGAACCTGCGCCCCTCCGCCTCTGCCGCTAGGTCTTCCCGGCCAGCGGCCTGCGCTTCGGCAATCAGCACACCCAGGGCTTCAATCTGATCCAGCAGGCCCTGAGTCTCATCTCGTAGGTCAGCGAGTAAACGCACGCCAAGATTGGAGCGATAGCGGACCGTGTCCAGCGTCTGCTGGATGGCCTTTCTCAGCCGCACTATTTCGGGGTAGGTGAGCAGGTCCCTGCGGTCGAGCGCCTCCCTTTCCAGGCGGTTGAGCGCCTGGACCTGAGCGATGAGCCGCTGCAACTCAGTCTGATACTGACCAGCCACCTCCACTGCCCCGCGCGCGTCTGCCACATAGCGATGTGCAGCCAGCGCCTGGTCTTTCTTGCCCAGGATGCGGTTACAGTGCGCCGCCAACACCAAGGCCTCATAGGAATACGGGGACGCGGGGAAATCGGCCACCAATCGCTGGCAGGTGGTAAGGGCCAACTCATAGTTGCCCTGCTTGAACGCAGCCCACGCCGCGGCGATCACACTCTTGTCCAGTTCCCTATACCCCGAGGAAATGCGGGCAAAGTACTCTTCAGCCCGGCTGTACTCGCCACGCTGGTATGCAATCAACCCTAAGCGCAGCAATGCGGCGTTCCGGATTTCTACCGCCCGCTGATCGGTCCAGGGAAGAGTGGCCTGATCCGCCAAGGAGGTGAACACTGGCACCGCCTCGGCATAGTTGTTCTGCGCAGCATAGATGACGCCGGTCAGAAGACGTGCATCCATCCAATGCGGGGAAGAGGGGGATACTTTGGCCAACGTGGCCAAAGCCTCATCAAAGCGTCCATCTCGAAACTGCGCCAACCCCGCCATCATGTAGCCTTTGTTGAGCTCTTGCGGGTGAGCGCGCTCGGCAGCCTCCTGCATCTTGTCAAAGTAGCGGTAGAAATCGGCTTTGCGCCCGTACACGGCGCTGATTTGCATGAGGCGCAGAAGCGATTCGGTGAAGTATGCGGAGGCGGGTTGCGTGTCGACGATCTCCTGGTAGCCGGACAGGGCGGCATCGAGATAACCCTGGGCGAAAAAGCACTCGCTGCGGTAGAAGATGACAGGGTCCAAGCCACGGTAGTACTGGCCGTAATGTTCTAGCACTGCAGCCAGCTGGAGTTCGGCGAGCACATAGTCACCTTGTGCATAGTTGGCGAGGGCATCTTTCACTTCGCGAGCCAGCATACGGTCGCGTTGCTTGTCGGTGGCAGTTTCAATGAGCGCCCGCTTTGCCACCAGGTAAGCGGCAAAGCGCGCCTCCAGGTCGGCCGTCCGCTCCCTCTCCCACTCTGCCAGAAACTCTGAGACCGTGAGCCCCGAGGCCGGTAAAGGTCCTTGGTAGCCCGCCAGGCGGACCATGCGCTGGTCGACTCTGTCCAGCAGCTCCCACTTAGTACGCAACAGGGTCTCCCGCACGATAGCCGCACTGTCCCCCTCAGGGACCACTATGGTGTCCAGCATGCGGAGGACCCTCACAAGGCTGTCAGCCTCGCTCAAGTAGGCCTGAACGACCCGTTGCGCCACGGGCGAAGGGGGACGGATCTGAGCAATGGCCGTGGCTATGTGCTCTTTCTGCTGGGCAATCTGTTGAAGAGCCTGCGGATTGCCGACGACGGCAGGCGTCCGCTCGAGACGCGCCAGTCGGTCGTACAGGGCCAAAAGGGAATCCACCTCGCGCGAGAAGTCTTTGACAAGCGCTCCAAGGTCAGTCGGAGTATACCCCACCTCGCTGTAGATCTTACGGTCCTCCAGAGCGGCGATAACCTCATCCCTGGTGCGCACCACCTCCTCCCATAGCTGCAAGTCCTCGCCGGACAAGGACCGCTCCAGGGCGCTCAGGTCGTCGTAAATGAGAAGCAGCTGCTGGATTTCGCGGGCATATGCAGCAGCTAAAGAATCGGCAGGACCGTACACTGTGGGGAAGACCAACGTCTGGGGGGGCTGACCCTCCTTAAGACGAGCCTCAGTCTCTTGGGAAACCAGCCTGATCAATTGAACGAGCTGCTTCTCTTTGGCAACAAGCCAGGTGAGGAAGCCCTCGCTCTGCCAGGCGACGTACTGGCGCAGCCGCTCTTGGAAGACCGAGGTGACCTCCTGGTCGTGGGGAGGTGAAAGCAGGGCGGCAAAAAGGCCCGACACAAGGCAGCCTATGCAGAACAGCAGAACGCCTCCCACCCTTTTCCACCTCTCGTGTCGCCTCGAAGACCTCATAGTTGCGCTCTCGTGCTCTGTTCTTGTGCAGCAAGGCATTTGCGGCCGCGGCGCCGCTTGCTGGTCTGCCGTATTATACGAACATTTTGGCACTATGTCAAGAGGAATTCCTCAGCGCAGGCCGCCGCTTCCGGCCCACTCGTGCCGGAAGGTGTCGGAAGGATGAAGATAGGGCGCTCTCAAGCACCTCCGTTCTGGCCAAGGGTGGCTACGACTTCGCCCTCGCCAGCGCGCTTTGCCACCTGCTTCTTGTCCCGAGGTGGCTCTGCCATATGGCAGCTCCCGTCGAAGAATGCGCCTTCGTCAATCACCAGCCTGGCGGTGCGCAGCTCGCCGCGGAAGTAGGCCTTCGACTCGAGCACCACCTTGCCCTTGGCAAGGATCTTCCCTTCCACATGGCCGCCAATTACTGCGTTGTTCACATTGATCTCCCCCTTGATTTCGCCATCCTTGCCGACCACCAGCGCCTCTGTGGCCGAGACGTTGCCGTTGACGCGACCGTCCACCCTAAGGCTGTTCACCACAGCAACGGAACCCTCGATCACCGTGCCCCGCCCGATAATGGTGCTCAGCTCCCCACTTTTGCCAAGTTCATCTCCTTCCTTCTTCCACGACATGCACACCTCTTTCCTCTACTCGACCTACCAGTTGCTCAGCTCAGTCTTTCAATGCCAAAAGATAGTCTCTGGGATCTACGGCTACCCCATCTTTCCAAATCTCAAAATGGAGGTGAGGGCCGGAACTTTCTCCGGAGCTCCCCAGGAGCGCGATATAGTCCCCCTTGCGGACGAAGTCGCGGGACGAGACCAACAGCTGTCGCGCGTGTCCGTACAGCGTGAAGAATCCACCGCCATGATACAGGAGCACCATGTTGCCCAAGTCGTGAGTCCAGCCAGCAAATGCCACTATGCCATCGGCTGCCGCGCGGATAGGCGTGCCGGCATCCGCCACCAGGTCAATGCCCGGGTGGGTCTTGCCTTTCTCGTCGGGCGTTTGACTGAAGCGGGCGCTCAGGTAGCCTTGCACCGGGAGAAGCGTCGGCAAGTTCCGTGCATAATCATGCGCCTTGCCCCCGGTGTCTTCAAAGAAAGCCATAGCCCGGTCGGTGCGCTCGGTTTGGGGGGGATACTCTGGCCCACCGGTGGCCACCTGCGGGCTACGGGTCATAGCCTCGCGCGCGGGGGCCCCGTGTGTGCCACCCTTCCTGGTCTCCACGCCGATACCCAGTGCCGCACGAATCTTGTTGTGCGACTCTTCCAGCGCCGCCAGCTCAGCGCTGAGCTGCGCAATGCGCGCGGTGCTTTCCTTCAGCTCCTGATTGGCCACGGTCAGTTTCTGATTCTCCCCGTGCACGACCGTGTAACGCCAGTAGCCCACAAAACCCAGAAGGACGTGGAACCCTAAGAGCACAGCCCCCACTTTCAGCCATTGCACGCGTCGGTTGCTGAGCGTAAAAGTGATGGGCTCGCCCTTGTCATCCGGCACAATAAGGACCGACACACTTCGTTTGTGGCGCTTGTGCTTTATCACGAACCTGCGCCCTCCTCCACTTGAGTTTGCGCGGCCCTACAGTGTGCGACAGATCAGGCCGATCAAACGGTCCAGGTCATCGTCCGAATAGTATTCGATCTCGATGATGCCCCTGCGCCCACGTGGCTTGATGTGCACCTGGGTAGCCAAGGCGTGGCGCAGCCGGTTCTCCATTTCCCGCACCTGGGGAGGAAGTTCCTTCTCCGGTACTTTCGGCAAGCGAGGCCCTTGCAAGGCCCCGCGCACCAACTCCTCCACCTTGCGCACAGAGAGGGCATGCTTGACCGTCTGTTGCCAGATGCGAATCTGGTCTTCGCTGTTGTTGAGAGCAAGCAGCGCCCGCGCGTGGCCCATGCTCAGCTCGCCATTTGCCAGGCTCTCTTGAATGCGGCGCGGCAGTTTGAGAAGCCGCAAGAAATTGGCTACCGTGGAGCGATCTTTGCCGACCTTCTGCGCTACCTCCTCCTGGGTCAGGTGGCACTCGTCGATGAGGCGCTGGTAGCCACGCGCCACCTCCAGGGGATTAAGATCCTCGCGGTGGATGTTCTCAATGATGGAAAGCTCCAGCATCTCCTCATCGCTCTGGACCTCGAGGACATAGGCCGGGATGGTGGGGAGGCCCAGCTCGCGCACCGCGCGGAGGCGGCGCTCCCCGGCGATGAGTTGATAGCGCCCATCAAACCGCCGCACAGTGATGGGTTGCACCAGCCCTTTCTCGGCAATGGAGGCTTTCAGCTCCTCCAGGGCCTGGGCGTCAAAGTGCTCGCGCGGCTGGAAAGGGTTCGGCAGCACGCTCTCCACGGCCACGTCCTGGATCGCTGCCACGCTTTGCTCATCTCCCGGAGGAATCTCCGGAATGAGCGCTCGCAGACCTTTGCCCAGCGCGGGTTTACGAGCCATTCTTGATGATCTCCTCGGCCAACTGCATATAGTTCTCGGCCCCCGTACAGATGGCATCGTAGAGGATGATCGGCTTGCCAAAACTCGGGGCCTCGCTCAACCGCACGTTGCGGTGGATGACCGTCGAGAACACCCGCCCCTCAAAATAGCGACGCACGTCTTCGGCCACCTGAAGGGAAAGGTTCAAGCGGCTGTCAAACATCGTCAATAGCACACCTTCTACTTTCAGATCGCTGTTCAGGTGCTTCTGCACCAAGCGCACCGTATTGAGAAGCTGCCCCAACCCTTCCAATGCATAGTATTCGCACTGAATTGGGATCAACACCGAGTCCGCTGCTGCCAGTGCGTTCAAGGTCAACAGACCCAGCGACGGAGGACAATCGATGAATACGAACCGGTACTTGGGCGCCAACTTTTCCAATGCGCGCCGCAGGCGGTGCTCCCGGGACATAGCCGAAACCAATTCCACCTCCGCACCCACAAGGTCGATCGAAGAGGGGACCAGGTCAAGATACTCCAACTCGGTTCGCACAATAACCGAGTTGATATCCATCCCGTCAATGAGCACGTTGTAGATGTTGGCTTCCGTCGAGCGCGGGTCGATGCCCAGGCCGCTGGTGCTGTTCGCCTGTGGGTCGATATCGATGAGCAGGGTCGGATACTCGGCCACGGCCAAGCACGCAGAAAGGTTGACCGCCGTCGTAGTCTTGCCGACCCCGCCTTTCTGGTTGGCTATGCCGATGACCTTGTGCCGTTTCACGACGCTCGCCCTCACTCCCGTAACCGGCGTTAATATAATCCATTGGCGAAAGAAAAGCAAGACAAAAGTTGCCCCGTGCACTCGCGCTTTTCTCTTGACAATTCGCACAGAAGATTGTAATTTCCGGCTGCGCGCAGAAATAGGTCAGTCCAGCTTCGGAGAACGACGACTATGAAGCTCCTGAACCGCCTTATTGTCTTTTTCATGCCCGCTGTGCCCCGGTTCATCGTCAAGCAGTTCGCCAAGCCGTACATTGCCGGCCCCACGCTCGCAGACGCCATTCGCGTGACCAAGACGCTCAACGCCCAGGGGATGTGCGCTACCCTGGACGTGCTCGGGGAAGACGTCACTCGCCGCGAAGAGGTGGCCTCAGCAGCTCAGGCCTATGTGCAGACTTTGCAGGCCATCGCCGACCACCAGCTGGACGCCAACGTCTCCCTCAAACTCACCCAGATGGGGCTAAAGCTCGACAAGGACCTGTGCTACCGCACAGTAGCTGGCATCCTTGAGGAAGCACGCCGCCACGGTAACTTTGTACGCATCGACATGGAGGACTCCTCCTGCACCTCCGATACTATTGACCTCTACCTGCGCCTACGCGAACACTATGACAATGTTGGCATCGTGCTTCAAGCTTACTTACGCCGCACCCTGGCGGATGCGGAACGCCTCATCGGGCACAAGGCCAATTTTCGGCTGTGCAAAGGCATCTACGTGGAACCGCACCAGATCGCGTGGAAGGACCCTGAGATTGTCAACTACAACTTTGCCTACTTGGCGGAGCTCATGCTGCGCAACGGCTGTTACGTGGGCATCGCCACGCACGACGAGCGCCTGGTCTGGCACGCGCTGCGCATCATTCACACCCTTGGCCTGCGCCGCGATCAGTACGAGTTCCAGATGCTCCTGGGCGTAAAAGAAGACCTCCGCAGCATCCTGGTCAGTGATGGCCATCGCTTGCGTGTGTACGTGCCGTATGGTAAACACTGGTACGCGTATTCGACGCGCCGGCTCCGAGAGAATCCCCAGATAGCCGGGTATATCGTGAAAAGTCTGTTCCGGCGGTAGCATGCGGTGAAAGTCACGGCGAACAAAATCAAAGGAGGGTCTCCTTATGTCGTCCTCAAGCCTGCGCATTCTAGGCATAGCGCTCATAGCCGGGGGCGTGGTTCTTCTGTTGGCCGCCACTAAGCTATTCAGCATCAGCGCTCTCTGGCCCCTGATTCCGTTGACCATCGGCGTCGCTATGGCTGCCGCCTATTTCACCGGCCCGCGCAGCCCCTCTCTTCTTCTGGGAGGCATCATGGTGGGCCTGGCCAGCCTGCTTTTCCTCTACTGCGCACTGCTCGGGTGGGACAAGATGGCCCAGCTCTGGCCTCTGTTCCTTGCCGCTCCTGGGGGCGCGTTCCTTGTCTTGTATGCGCTTACCCGTGAATCCAACAGCCTGTCCGTGGCCATCATGCTCATCATCGCGGCGGCGCTCTTCATGGTCTTGAATCAACTCTTGGGCAGATTCTGGGGTGTGGTCCTGGTGCTGGTGGGCGTCATCCTTTTTGCCCTTTCCGCGCTTCGCAAATCGTAAGGCTGGCAGCACTATAATCACGGTGACGGACCACCCTTACGGTGGCGAAACCATGGACGCGACTACTTCAGAGAGCTTGGGACAAGGAGGGATGTACGCTGTGAAGAAGAGGGTTGCCAAGAAGATTCTCAAGTACAAGGACCGCCTTCACTACACGCCGAAGCAAATAAGGACGGCGGAGCACACGCTGGCCCGACGGAAACTGCCCGCCGCTCAAAACGGTGAGGTCCAGCAGGCGCAAGGAGAGTAGACAGAACCTTTGAAGCGTTCGGGCGCTGAGGGCGTTCTATGTAGGCCGGACCGGCCGCCAATGAGAGAGGGAATGCCGACATGAAGCGTATGGCCATTGCTTTCTGCATCACCGTGCTGACTGTACAGGGGCTGGTGCTAGGCGGACCTGACCAGTGGCAGCCAATGCCCAAGTTCGCGATAGAAAACGGACCGCTCACCCTTCAGCGTCCAGTACAACCGGGCACCTATTGCGAGGCAGTGGGACGCAAGGCCGCCCTCCTCGGCCATGAGGAGGGGATCTTTGAGGCGTGGGTCTACCCCTTCAAGGTACTCCATGGGTTGCAGCTTGCTGTGCTTATGGAGGGACAGGCTTACCCCTTCGACGCCACGCGCATTGCCCGCACCATCACAGTAAGGCCTGAGGCACTGACCATCGTATATTCGGACCCGTCTTTCACGCTGCGCCAGACCTGCTTTACGCCTCTGGAGGAACCCGGGATCGTCATCCTATTGGACGTGGAGACACAAAGCCCCCTTTCGTTGGTGGTCAGCTTTTTCCCGGACCTGAATCCGATGTGGCCCGGCGGCATGGGGGGCCAATTCTGCTACTGGGACGAGGAAAACCAGCTTTACGTCATCTCAGAAAGCAGGTTTAAGTACTCGGCGGCAATCGGCTCGCCGTATGGGCGACGCTTGTCCTCGCCGCCGGCGCACGAGCTGGCGACCAGCCCGATGCGCTTCCTCCTGCACGTGGAACCAGGGGAGAGTGCGCGCTACTTTTTGCCTATCGTCATCGCGGGAAGCACCACGCCTGGCCTCGAAGGGCTGAGGGCCACGTATAGGCGTCTGCTCGTCCACGCCGAGGAGCTTCTGGCGGACACACGCGCGCACTACGACCGTTTGCAGCGTGACTTTCTGGCGCTGAACCTGCCTGACCCAGAACTGGAATTGGCCTTCAATTGGGCGCGCGTCGCGTTGGACAAAGGACTTGTTGACAATCCGCACTTGGGTCGAGGCTTGGTTGCTGGGTATGGCACCTCCGGGGTGGGTCGGCGCCCCGGTTTCGCCTGGTTCTTCGGTGGCGACGCGTTCATGAACTCCATGGCCATGAATGCGTATGGCGACTTTGCCACTGTGCGCGAGGCGTTCCGCTTTCTGCAGCGCCGGCAGCGGGCCGATGGCAAGATGATGCACGAGCTCTCGCAAGCCGGCGGCCTGCTACCCTGGTTTGAAGAGTACCCATACGGCTACATCCATGGCGACATCACCCCTTTCTACATTGTGCAGATGGCAGACTACCTGCGCGCCAGTGGCGACATAGCCTTTGTGCGCGCTAGTTGGGAGTCGCTCCTCAAGGCCTACCACTGGTGCCTGGGGTGCGACGAAGACGGCGACGGGCTAATGGACAACAGCAAGGCCGGTCTGGGCGCCGCTGAGCTAGGCTCTCTGCGACAGAACATTCGCACCGACATCTACGTCGCGGGGCTTTGGGTACAGGCCCTCCGGTCGCTGGAGTCCATGGCTCAAGCCCTGGGCAAGGGAACTGTGGCCAGGGACACTCGCACCAGGTACGCCCGTGCCCTCAGCGCCTTGCAGACCAGCTTCGCCAATCCGGAGAAAGGCCTCATTAACTTCGCCCTGGCAAAGGAGGGCGGAGTCAACGACGAGGTCACGAGCTGGCCGGCGGTGCCACTTCTCTTCGGCCTCTTTCCCCCGGCGCAAGCTGCCCCCATGCTAGACCGATTTGCCTCCGCGGAGCTGAGCACCGACTGGGGGACTCGCATGCTTTCCAACCAGAGCGCCGCCTACGAGCCGCTCAGCTACAACAACGGCGCGGTCTGGCCATTTCTTACCGGCTATGTGAGCATGGCCGAGTACCGTTACGGCCGGAGCGTCTCCGGCTTCCTGCATCTGATGGACATCGCCCGACTTACTACCGCCGATGCGCTCGGTTACCACACTGAGCTTCTCGCCGGCGACCGCTATCGTGCCCTTGACACCTCAGTACCCCACCAGCTCTTCGGGGCCTCGCAATTCGTGCACGCCCTCGTGCGCGGTATGCTTGGCCTGCAGGGCGACGCGCTGCAGCGGGTGGTCCAATTCAGCCCCCAGGTCCCCAGTACGTGGAAGCAGTTCGAGGTAAACAACTACCGGCTTGGCGACCACCTCTTCCATTTCCGTTACATGCGCACCCATAGCGGCCTGCGCATCGAGTGCCGCCACGAGGGGCAAGGCCAGTTCCAGTTCACCTGCGCCCCATTCTTGCCACACGGTTCCACGGTCCACCAAGTGCGCGTCAACGGCCTGGCGACTCCGTTTACCGCGAGCGACTCCCTGGGGCCGGTCCACTGTTCAGTAAAGCTGCCGTTGGAGACCGCAGCAGTCGTGGAGATCGATTATACCGCCGGATTGAGCCTCGTCCCGCCCGTGCCCTCGCCGCACGTCGGCGACCCGCCCCAGGGGTTGAAGCTGATCCGTCATTCATCGCAAAACGATTGGCACATCCTGACTCTGGAGGGACGCGGAGCGCGCCAGTACGAGCTGCTTCTCCACAGCGAGCGGCCAATCACTGAAGCACAGGGCTTGACCCTGGAGCGGCGCGGCGACGGGTTGTATGCAGCCCGACTGCAGCTGGAAGCCCCCTCCGACCAGTATGTACGGCATGAGGTCAAGGTGCGTCTCCAATGAGACGAGCCAGGAGAAACGACCATGGGAGAAATGCGGGTCACCACCAATTTGGAGAAGTTTCTCTATTTCTATCCGAAGAACGTCACCCTGGTAGGCGTCCGCCACGCTCAGCACACCAACTTCATGGCCGTCGCTTGGAACACGGCCCTTTCCTTTCAGCCGCCGCTTTTCGCTGTGGCAATTGCCAAGAAGCGCTTCACGCATCGACTCATTTGTGAGGCGGGGAATTTTACCTGCAACTTCTTGCCCAATGAGAAGGCCGACGTGGTTCACTCGTGCGGTCGAATCTCAGGGACCGAGGTGGACAAGGTGGCAAGGTTTGGCCTTGAGCTGGAGCCCTCCCAGGTGATCTCTTCGCCTGGGTTGCGCGACGCCTATGCTATCCTGGAGTGCACCCTGGAGAGCACGGCGACCTTCGGTGACCATGACCTCTTTGTCGGCCGCGTGGAGGCGGTGCACTTCCGAGAAGAGTTCTTTGACGACAATGGGGCGCTGCGGCCGGAGCGCGTGCATCCAACTCTTTATCTCGGTGCCGACACGTACGTGACCACCGACGCCACATCGCTCGTACGGCGGCCACGGAGCGTTACGCTTTGAGGTTCCGAACAGTGGTCGGGTCGTAGCGTGGGACTCCTTCGGCAGGTTCGCAAAAGGTTCCGGATCAGCGCCCGATTTCCGCGCCCTTTATGCGGACGGTGCCAGGGCTTCCTTCCTCGCCACTCACCTCAACAGAGCCAGGAAGGAAGGCCTGAACCACCTCAATGTTGGTCAGAAGGTGGCGGGTAACACGAGCGGTGCGGAACTCGGATGTGTCTGGAACAAGGAGCAGGGGGATAACCAGCTGGTCGGCCACGTACTCGTCTATGGCCGCATCGGTAGCCAAAAAGCGGCCAAACTGCTCGACGGCCTCATCTGCCACGCGCTCGGCGGGCTTGCCCGGTGCGCCCAGGGCGTAGTAGCAGCATTGCCCGCCCGCAAACTGGCCGAGGAGAAGCAGGACGGTGCCCCGAGAATGCGCCCGGAACTCCACGCGTTCGATCTCTGCGGCAATGCCCATTTCCGCGAGCCGCCGGAGGGCCTGCTGCCGTTGCCGTTCGGCAATGCGGGCGTCCAGGCCGGCCACGGCGGACAATCCTGTGACCCTGCGCAGCTCGCCGCGGTCTGTGCGTACCAGGGGCCTCAAACCACTGGCTGGCTCGATCTGCACGCGTATCAACCCGCCGCCTTCGGGATAGAAACCGGCCCGCTCCATCTCCATGGTGAGGCGGAAGCCGGCCGCAGCAAGCAACGGCAGCCAATGGAGGCTCAGGAAGTGAAAGCAAGGGCTCCACGGCACGTGCGTGCCGCCGGTTATGGTCAGCACCGAGCCTGCCGCGCAGCGCGCCAGGGGGACCACGACGGTCTGCGCCACAAGCGAGGTGGAGCCCGCAGTGCCGATGTCAAAGCGGAAGCTGCCTGCTATGACCTCCCCAGGTTGAAAACGAAGGCTGGTAGCGCCCAGGTGCGCGCCTTCGACCCGTGCCTGGCCTACAGCCGCTGCCGCTTCGATTGCCTTGAGGTGCTGGGCCATCAGCCCCGGCTTCGGCCGCCGCGCGCGGATATTGTGAATAGCAAAGGCCCTGCCGGTGAGCAGCGAGAGGGTCAGCGCACTGCGCAGCACCTGACCGCCGCCTTCGCCCATGGAACCGTCAAGCACAACCATCGTCGCCTCCGTGCACCTCTACCCAAAAAGTCGAGCGAGGAGGTGAAGTTGCACGAATGTGAGGCCCGCCCCGGCCAGGGCCCCCGCCACCACTTGCGCAACTGTATGGGCCCGGAGGCGAATCCGCGCCCACCCCACCACCAGCACGAGGAAAAAACTGGGAGCCACGGCCATGCCCAGGGCATAGGTCAAACCCGCCAGCGCTCCAGCGGCCCCCATGGCGTGAGCACTCATCTTCCAGCGCAAGTTGATGAGCGCAAGGACCAGAGTATTGACTACATAGCACCACATAAGCCCCCACACCGGGAAGGGCGCTCCCACCGCCTTGACCAGAACCAAACCCAGGGCGTAGCAAACAGTCGCCACCAGGTACGGGCGCGTGCGCTGTTCGCGAATTGGCACGTGCTTGTCGCTGACGCGCTTCTGTCGCACCAACCTGAGCACATAGGCCGCTGGCAACACAGAGGCAGTGAGCCAACATATGACTGTCACCAGAACGCCACGCAGAAAGTAAGCCTCGGCGTGCAGCGAGATGATGAGAAAGACTATCGCAGAAAACACCGTGGGTATGGTCACATTCGAGATAACCTTGGCAATCCGTTCCACTTTTGGCTCCTGACCAGGTGCGTGCACGACCATGGTAAAGACTACAAATTTCCGCCGTTTTTCGCAAGGAGAAACTTGTCCGTGCCCCTGAGGGGCGGAGTGCACATATGCGCAAACTGACGCCTGAGGAGCTCTCCAGTCGTCGCCGCTCTGCAAACGCGCTGGAAGGAAGGGCTCGGCGGGCCATTTTCGCCCTCGCCGACAACGTGCGGAGCATGCATAACGTAGGGGCGATCTTCCGTACGGCGGATGGCGCCGGGGTGGCGAAACTTTACCTCTGCGGCATTACTGCATGTCCCCCGCGAGCCGAAATCCGCAAGACCAGTCTCGGCGCCGAAGAGGCCGTCCCGTGGGAGTACGTACCCTCGGCCGCAGAGGCAGTAGCCGGCCTCAAAGCCCAAGGGGTGCAGATTGTGGTCCTTGAGCACACCGACTCCAGCTACGACTTCCGCCGCGCGCCTTACCGGTTCCCACTTTGCCTGGTGGTTGGACACGAGTATCATGGCGTGTCAGAGGAAGTCGTTGCTTTGGCCGACATAGCAGTAGAGATCCCCATGGCCGGGGTCAAAGAATCGCTCAACGTCAGTGTGGCCTTTGGCATAGCAGTGTACGAAATCGCGCGGCATTGCGATGCGCAGTTTGACCAGAGCACGTGAGCAAGAGCGACAAGGCCCTTGCGCCCATGCCTCCGTCGGTTCGCCTCAATGAGAGGGAAGGATGAAGGACTTTGTGACGCGGGGCGTGATTTACATTGCGATCAGCCTCCTTGGCCTGATCTATCTGTTCGCCTTTGCCGAGCGCGCAGAGACCTTGCCGGTGGTGGTCTTCTGTGCCCTTATGGGCATCGGGATGTACTGCGTGTTCGGCATTGGTCGCTGGCGTACCTGACACAGGCCTGCCAGCACAACTGTCGCCCCCAGCCGACCAGATTTGCCCTCATGGCCTGGCGTTCCTCCCACCGGCCTACCCACTTCTTCGCCGCATGAGGTCGCGCTACCTGCACAGCCGTCGCGCCAAATAACCCTCCCCATTCCCCAGTGCTACAAAGGGAGGCACCGGCCACCTGTAACAGTTCCGGTTGAGATGAGTCAGCTGCGCACCGGCAAAGAAAAAGCCCACCGACCTCAGGCCGGTGGGCCTCACCACCAGGAGATGCGCTAAAACCTGATCGTCACGCTCAGCTGCTGCGTGTTACCCAATATTTGGTAGTCGGTATAGGCGTAGTCTAACGTCAGGTCCAACCCCCCGACGCCATAGTGGAGGCCTGCACCCGCGGCATAGCTGGAGGTATTGTAGGTATCGTGCTCGTCATGGGCCAGCACCACGCCCCGATACCCAGCACGCAGCGCGACGATATTGTTCCAGACATACTCGATGCCAAAGTTCGACCGGAGGAGCGAATCATTGGTGTCGGTTGCATCGGCGTACACCGTGACCTCATTGGATGCGCTCTTGGCCAGTTGGCCATCCATCCCAACCAGACTGGAGGAAATGCCCATGCGGAAAATCATCGGCAGAGGCCACACCTCCGTACTGAGGTCCGCGTACCGTGAGGGGTTGCCAGTGAACTCTGGCCAGCGCTCATGGCTCACCCGCAGGTCAGGACCGGAGAGGCGCATATTGCCGCCAAAGTTTGACAGACTCATCGCCAGCTTGATGCCCAGCAACCCGGTGTCCAGCAGCGAGCCCAAGTCAAGCGCAACGGTGCGCGCCTTCTCCCGGTAGATACCCTCCTGGATGAACTTGGCACTCACCCCAAGGCTCAACCGATCCGTCATGTAACGCGCGAACGTGAGGGAGACCGCATAGTTGCTGAGGCTGTAGTAGGCGCCGGTCCCCTCGGGCATGTCCACGGTGGTAATCTCGATCCGGTCGGAGGTCATGTAGGTGATCCCTACGCCGACCGTGTTCCCGGCGCCCAGGGGGTAGGCAAGCCCCAGGAAGTTGTGCGAGAGACCGGCGTACATGGACGAGTAGGCGAAAAACGCCGACAGGCGGTCCACGGCCGCCACGGCCGCAGGGTTCCAATACAAGCCGGTGATGCCTGGAGTCGCAGTGCCCGATTCACCCAGCGCTGCGGCACGCGCCCCCACACCAAGCTTTAGGAATTGTGCGGCACAAGTGCCCACCCGCGTGTTCTCTTGGGCAGCCAGTATCATTGGGTAGGCACCAATGACCACCAGTGCCACGATTACGGTGAACTTTTTCATGACCCGCTCCTTCCTCTTTCACCAGGTGGTAAACGCTCCCTCGCCGTCGCTCATGCTCAGCGAATGACAGCGAATTTGCCCACCTCCTTGTTCCCGTTCGGCGTCTCCACCACGTAGATGTACATGCCGTACGCAACTTCCTGCTGGTTGAAGCTCAGCATGTTCCAGTATTCCCAACTCCGTGTCTCGTGATCGTGGTGCAGCGTATAGACCCGCTCACCCGTGATGGTGTAGATGTGGATATCGCACTTGTTCGGCAGATTTGTAAACTGGATTAGCCGCTGGTTAGGGTCTAGCTCCCACTGCGCAGAGATGATGTACGGATTGGGCACCACGCGTACCTTCTTCAAGTCGGCCTTCTCCGCCTCGCGCAGCGCATAGCGCGAGGTGTTCAGACGAAACTTATCGCGCTTGCCCAAGAAAGGCTTGCCGGAAATAATGCGCAATACGTCGCCTGTCTGAGGCGCAACACCGGTGTCCACTTTTGTGTACACCCATTTGCCGCCCACCAGTGTACTGTCAATGCGCGGGGGCGGAGCCGACAACTTGAAGGTCCAGGTAAACTTGGCCGGCTTGCCCACCTCGGGGACCTCACGCAGCTTCAGCTCGTCACCGCTGGTCCAGGTGGCTTTCATCTGCGCAGTGGTGTCTGCCGGATTTGGCGTAAAGTGCCCAAAGGCCGCCTTTTTGCCCAGAGTGAGATTCCAGATCTCGAACGGCGTGATGTAGGTCGCGGGCTGGAATGCCGTGTCGGGCTCACTGACGAAGCGGAACTCATAGTCGTAGGGAAAATCTCCCGCAGGGCTGCCAGTCACCTGCCAATTGCAGGGCGACTTGTTGCTGCGCTGGCCCCGGTACCAGTAGACCGAATCCGGATCCAGGCGGATGGAGCTAAAGCGCTCCACCACCCTCATTTGCAGACCGTCGAATATCGGGTTTTCCACGGTGCTCCCCAATGGCCCGTTGTCTACCACCTGCTGCCCCGTCACCTCATCCACCACGTCGTAGTACTTGACGCCGGGTTTGCTGTCGTCGATGGTGACCAGGTAGGAGTGCCCAGTTATCGCGAACTGGTCGAAAATTGTCGCGGTCACCGTGTTACCCGAATAGGCGCCAGGGAGCGCCTCCACCGCGATGGTGGGTGCCACATAGTTCGACGGGGTCTTACCTGGAGTTACCTCCACCAGATTCGGCGCCGCCTGCGGGTTTACGCCCTTGGCGCACTCCAAAGAGTTCAGGTCTGCCCACCCAGCCAGAGCCAGAGAATCGCCACGCGCCAGGCTGATTCCCCGGTCGTAGGCCGTGACGCTGTACCAGTAGGTGACCCCGTTTTTGACGTTGTTGTCGGTCCACGAGTGAACAAGCCCGCTATTGTTACCCAAATTCAGGTGCGGATAGTTGGGGTCCAGGCCGCTCACGTTGTCATTGATGTCAAACTGCGCTACCGGCACAAAGCCGACGGCATTCCCTAATCCGTCGCGAATGATCTCCCCCCATTCGTTGTTCGCCGGGTTGGACGTAGTGCGATAGATGCGGTAGCCCTGAAAGTCCTTTGCCCCCGTCATGAGGTCCCGCGACTCCTCGGCGCTGCTGTCCCAGTAGAGGGTCACTTTGCCGTCGCCAGGCACCGCAGTCACCCGCGGCGGCGAAGGAGGATCGGCGCCCTGGTAGAAAAGCTCATACATAAACTGGGCGTTACGGCAGTTGAACTTATAGTCCTCAAAATCGTCGCCAGCGATCATGCAGAAGCTAAACGTTGTCGTGTCGCCCACTGCCAGGTCGAAAGGCCCAGTGCTCATGATGAACACGCAGTCCAAGCCTGTGGGGAACTTTTCCCTAATCAACTCCGGCGAATCCAGGTGGGGGTTCAGCTTCCCTGTCGGATCCGGCCAGAAATAGTTGTCCTGCTGCTCCACGGAGAGGTTCGAGGTGTCACCGCTCATCAGCTTGTACTGCTCAAGCTCCTGCTTGTCAGGGGTCAGCACCCCCGGACGCTGCTCCCAGTTGAACCAGTGCCAATCAGTCAGCCCAAGTTGTTGCCCCTCGGGGATGTCGATGATGCCATCCTTGTCAAGATCCACCCCACCCGGCGGGGCCTTGGGCGTTTCCAGAAGCTTCAGACCGATGTAGACCTTCCACGCTGCGGGGTCCGCAACGCCGCTAAAGTCTCCGGTGCCCCAGCGGTAGTCGTAGAAGTACGCCGTGTTGTAGCGGTAAGTGGTGTCCTTCTTGGCATCATATTCCGACACCAAGAACCCCATCCAATCCATCCGGTCATTGTAGGTGGTGGTGAGGTTGTACTCCGGCAGGTCGGCATCGATGTAGAAGCCGAAATAGACGCCCTTGTAGTCATAGCCGATACCGCGTGGGTCGATCTTGTGGCTGTTGTTAATAATCCGACAGGGGAAGAAAATAAAGTCTTCGGCATAGGAGCGACCGTAGGCGTAAGCCGTCACCTCCACGTCAATGCCAGTCGCGTAGCCCTGATCCAAGCGACCGTCCGATTCCGCGTAGCGCTGGCCCACGTTGTTCAGGTCATAGTCGTTCATCACGAAGAAGACGTCTTTGTCCGAGGTGAACTTACCGACAATAGTTTCACCCGTCTTCGGATCCCGCGCCCACGGCCCAGGCCAGAAGCGGTTGCCGCTGGCATCTTTGGGCCACGACGCCTCGATCGTGCTGGTGGCGACGATGGGCAGCCCTTTGATGCTGGAGGGGGCATTGGCCATGACGTCCCCGACTGTCACCTCTCCCGAGTGGAGTTTCCCATAAGAGCCGGCCTTGGGGCCCCAATCATCTGCCACGTTTGTCTCGGAAACAGTGGCGCCCATACTGACTGTATCACCCTTGACCGGATCGTAGCGCCGCGGTGCCCAAGGGCCATCCGGAATGCCCAGCATGGGGAAAAGGTCAGGTACATAGGACCACCCCTTGTAAAAGAACGCCGGTACCTGTGGTCGGTAATCCCATGTGGACAGGCGCCCGTCGTTGAACGCGGCATGCTGCACCTTGCCCACGTCCAATATGGCCACGGCAATGTCGCGGCTGTGGAGCGCCTTCTGCAGACCCTTACCCTGCTGCTGTTTGAAGTCAGCGGCCCAGGCCAGCGCCACCACTAACATCAGACCGAGCGACACCAATGCTTGTCGTTTCATCGGCTATCTCCTGAGGTTGTGTTTCTACCGAACCTCGCTGTCGCCTACATCTCAAAGCGCAGCCCCAGGTCAATGCGTCGCCGTTCGCCATACCAGTGCGGGCGGTCGTACTGAGTGCTGTAGGCAGTGCGGCTCATGGTCGGTCCGGGGTCGGTGGGGCTTCCCGTCTCAGAGTAGACCGTGAGCACGTTCTTGCGGTCCAGGATGTTCCACACTCGTGCCACCAGCGCGGCCCGCAGCCGACCAAACAGGACAAAGTCGCGACGGAACACTCCGTCCAGGGTCATCCTCCAGGGGCGCCGCGCCGTGTTGGGCTCCAGGGCCTGCCCGCCAACGGTAGGCGTGTACGGGTAGCCACTTGAGCCGCGGAAGATGAATTGCAACGTGGTCCGCTCAAACGGCCGCACCCCGAAAATCTTGGGTCCCTGCCCTCTCCCCAAGGCATAGCCGGCGTTGATGTCAATCACGTGCGTCTGGTCCCAGGGCATCAGGTACTCCTTCTTAGGCCGATTGGCCTCGGTGTCGCCATCCCAATAGCCCGCCCAGGAGTAGTACTTGTTCGCCTTGGCTACCGAGTAGGTGTACTCCAGCGTGCCGAAGTAGTTGTCGCTAAAGCGCTTCTCCAGGCTGATATCGATGCCCTTGGAGCTGCCAAAGTCGCTGTTGTGGATGATGGAGTAGCTGTACAGACCTAAGCTATCCGGGTCAAAGCCGGTGATGCGGTAGCTGCCTGGGTCGCCGTTATTCTCCTTGGCCCAGGCTGCGACACTGAGTTTCCAGTTGTCGCCGATCTGCTGATCCACACCCAACTCATAGGCCTCGGTGCGCGCCGCATCCATATGCGCCCAGCCGAACAACGGCAGGGGCGAGTTCAGGTTCAGCGTCTGATTCGTGTACAGGTCGCGGTAGTCAGGCACCTGGAAGAAATGGCCATAGGCGAAGTGGAATGTGGCCCGGTCGGTGATGGGGTGGCCGATGCCCAACCGCGGGCTCCACTGCCACTTTTTCCTCCCGGTCTGTATCGGCGAAGTCGGGTCTTCCCAGTTCGCCCAGGCCCGCCCCTTGGAGTCCGCATAATCGAAACGGATGCCCGCGTTGACGATCAGGTTTTCAAACTCCATCTTGTCCTGAATGAACGCCGCAATCTCCACCGGGTGGGTGTGATAGTACTCAACGTACGGGTTAGCGATGTATGGGTGTTGCAGCTCCAGGAAGAAGAGGCCGCCGGACTCGCCGCCCGCCAACTTGCCCAGGAGGCTATTCTTGTCAAAACCAAATGTCTTGTACTCACCACCGATCTTGACCTGGTGGCTCCGGTGCGCTTGCCAGGTGAGGCTCCCAGACAGCTCGAAGCTCTGCTGGAAGTTTCGCGTCCAGTACTGCGTGGTGTAGCCATAGTAGACGTAGCGCGGTACCTGCACGCCGTGTTCCGTGATGGTGTCCACCCGCACAAACGTCAGGTCGCAGGCAAAGCCGCCGGTGGACGTGCGGTCCGGATACTCCTGCGGCACGACCGGCCATTCCCGGGCTATCTGCTCCTGGCGAGCCTGGATCTCCTCCTCGGTGGGCCTACGACCATTTTCCTGCTGGAAGCGCTCGATCCAGGTCTGCAGGAATGCATCACGAAAGAGCTCGGAGTGACCCGCAGTCAGCTCGTGCCCGTCTGGCCCATAGACCCGATAACGCCGATGCTTCCAAAAGCGCGAGCCGCGCAGCTCGTAGAACAGCTTGGGGCTCACCTGGTGGGTCCAGATCAAACCCTGCTGCTCAGTCTGGTCGGTGACGATGTGGATGCCCTGCTCAGCGAAACGCCAGAAGTCATCGAAGTAGCGGAAGCGCCTCTGCGTCTGGCGGTGGGTGTAGACCAACTTCATGCTGGGGTTGATGCGCCAGGAGAGCTTGCCGGCAAAGTCATAGTCAGAATTGAAGCCGAACGCCATCCATCCTGCCGTATCGTCCCAGCGGATCAATTCATTGATCCCGTCGCCTTCGCCTGCATCTTTCGTATTGGGTTTCCGGTCCTCGCCCCAGTCCGCTTTCCACGCCCACGCCTTGCGCCAAGCGCCCGTGGCCCAATGCCGCATCACATCGCCGACATAGCGGTAGGTGGAATGATTTCGAAGCTTGTTGATGTCAGTGACCTCGGTAATAATGCCCGCTGCGATTTGCTCCTGAATCTTCTTGTAGCGGGGATCATCTGGGTGGTCCAACAGCCAGTTTAGCGGTGTGGGATCGTAAGTGTGCTGGTCGTACTCCAGCACCGCGTACTTCCGATAGCCCTGTGAGCCCGAGAGGAAGAAGCTGAGCCCTTTGACGAAAGGCACCGGGCCGCCGAAAGAGCCGATCACCTGGTGCGCATTGCGGAGGTCGTCGCTCTTCGAACCCAACCAACCCGCCACCTCGCCGCTGGTCACTTCGGCCATGCCGGAGTAGTAGTCGCGCCCCTCCTTGGTGACGATATTCACCACCGCCGATTGTGCCTCGCCGTACTCCGCATCAAAATTGCCCGTGATGACCGTGAGCTCGTCGATGGCCTCCCTGTTGACCGTGGTCCCCATGCCGGCATAAATGGCATCCTCCACGTACATGCCATCGACCATGTAGGCGATCTGACCGCTTCTGCCGCCGCGCACGTGCGTTTGGTCTAAACCGCGCGCCTCAAAGCCGGCGATCTTGTTCTGGTAACCCTCCATGACCGTGATACCCGACTGCAGGGTCATGATGTCCTGCACCGAGCGCACGGGCATGTTAGTGATCACCTCCGCGGTGACCGTGGTGCGTTTGGTCGTCACCGAGGGCTCGATGAGCGGTCGCTCAGCCGTGACTTCCACCGCTTTGCCCATGTCGATCACCGTGGGGCTCAGCTCAAAGTTGATCTTGGTGGTCAGGTCCACGCTCACCCGTACGCCCGTGACGGTCTCCCGCTGGTACCCCATCATGGTCGCGGTCAACCGGTACACGCCGGGACGCACATTGATGATGAAGTAGTACCCGTCGGCGTCCGTGGCTGCCCCCATCTTCGTGCCCTCGATGAAAACGTTGGCACCGGGCAGGGGTTGACCCGTCTCCTTATCCTTGACATACCCGGCGATCTTGCCCGTGGTGCCGGCAAACAACGCCAGGGGCATCGCCAGTAACAAGGCGAGCCCGAATGCCAGGACTGTGTGTGCTCGTTTCACGGGATACGCCTCCTCTGTTTGGTGGAAAAAACTTTGCAACTTTTTCCTCCCTTTGTGCGTCTTAATGATGTGCCAAAACAAAAAGGGCGGTCTTCTCCTGCGAATCCACACCCGGATTCGGGGACACCGCCCCTTCAGCTATGGCACAGCGGGCTATTGGCATGGGTCTGGCAGCTCCTGCTAATAGCCTTTTCCTTTTTTGGGAGGAAATGAATTCTGCTCAATAATAAGGATTTTCCCACATTTTGTCAAGAAAAAAATGCAGGATTGTGCGATGAGGGGGAGGGAAAACAAGGCCGGTCCGACGCGGAGTAGGAAGGGAGAATGCAGCCAGGAAGGGAGGACGGGCTCCAGGCCGAAGGCCCCCTATGTGTCGTTTAAGTGTGGAGGTCCTGCGTCAACGCTCCCTGCGTGTTGGCCCCATCCATCGTGGCATGGGCCACGTGGGCGCCGCGCATGTCGGCATTGCGCAAGTCTGCGCCGCTGAGGTCGGCGCGCTCCAAATGGGCACCCTTCAGGTTTGCGCCAGCAAGATTGGCCCCTTTCAGGCTTGCCCGCTTCAAGCGAGCCTCAGAGAGGTTTGCGCCCTGAAAATTCGCCTTTGCCCCATGCGCACCGAAAAGCGCACATCTGCTCATCTCTGCCCGCACCGCTGAGGCTACCTCGAGGTTTGTGTCCTGGAGATTGGCATCCGTCATTATTGCGCCGTCAAGGCGGGCACGGTTGAGATTGGCGCCGAAAAGAAAGGCCCTGGTCAGGTTTGCCCCTCGCAGGTCGGCCCGCTCTAAGTTGGCGTTCTGCAGGTGGGCATCGGTGAGGTTGGCGTCCCGAAGATCTACGCCCCGCAGGTCTTCATAGGAAAGGTCGGCTTCACTGAGGTCCATGCCGGCCAGTGACTGGCCGCGCCGGACGCGCGCCAGGATCTCCTCCCGTGTCAGTTCTGCCATAGGGTCCTCCTACGCGAAGCTGCGCAGCCCCTCTTCTTGACTGGCGAACACCTGGAACACGGCATCCAGGCGGGTAATCTCCAGCGGGCGCCGCGTCCCCTCAGTGAGACCGATGAGCCGCAGGTCTCCCCCAGCACTCCGCATCGTGGTCAAGCCGCTGATGAGCATACCCAGGCCGGAACTATTCATCCAGGAGACCTGGCTCATGTCCACGAGAACATTGACAATCCCGTCGCTGATGGCACGGTAAAGCATCTCGCGGAAGGTCTCGGCATCCTTGCCGCCCATCAGCTTGCCGCGCATCGTCACCACCAACACTTCGCCCACTCGTTTTTCCTCAAGCTCCATAGCTCCTCCCGGAAGTGCCCCTCTCGCGCTGAGCTATTCGTAGCGCAAAGCCTCAATAGGGTTGAGGCGAGCGGCCTTGGCGGCCGGGTAAATGCCAAAGATGATCCCGACCAGCGAGATGAAGCCCAGGCCCAGCAGCACCGCCCACACCGGCACTGCGGCGGGCAGTGGCGTCAGCGCGCCGATGAGCAGCCCTACGCCCACACCTAAGGCGGCACCAATGATCCCGCCAAATTCGCAAAGCAACACGGCCTCCAGCAGGAATTGCCCCAAAATATCGCGCCGCCGTGCGCCTACTGCCTTGCGAATGCCAATCTCGCGCGTGCGTTCGCTGACCGATACGAGCATGATGTTCATCACGCCGATGCCGCCCACGAGCAAGGAGATGCCACAGATGACCAGCGCGGCCACAAACACCACCCTGGTCACATTCTGCCAGGTCTCCATCAGCGAGTCCTTGGTCATGATCTCAAAGTCGTTTGGCTCGCCTGGTGGCACTCGACGCACCGCCCGCAGGATGCCGGTAACCTCCTCAATTGCTTGGTTCAGCAGCTCCGGCCGTACCGCCCGGCAATCGACGTACACGCTCCGGTTCATCCCATAGAACTTGCCGAAGGTGGAAATGGGCAGGATGACGTGAGCGTCTTGACTCTGACCGAAGATTGAGCCCTTTTCCTCCAGCACGCCGATCACCGTGCAGCGGTGCCCATCGATGAGGATCTCCTCTCCAACCGCCTCCTGGAATGGAAAAAGCTGCTCCGCCAGGTCCGTGCCGATCACGCACACTTGCCGACGCCGCTCCACGTCGGTCTCGGTGATAAACCGACCCTCGCGCACAAACTGCCCATCCGCCTCCTGGCGGTACTGATCCCCCCCATAGACTATGATGTCTGGATTGGTCTTCTTGTCACCATGGCGCAGAGTGGCGCCAAACCGAAATACCACCGGCGAGACCACGCTGACCAGAGTGGCCCGACGCTGCAACTCCGTCACTTCCTCAAGCGTGATGTTGCGGCGATTGCGATACTTCTGCCAGGAATCGCCGAGTTGTACTGCCGGGTACTTGCGAATCTGGAACGTGTCGGCCCCCAGCACCGAGAGCTCTCGCTCCCACCAGTTGTTTAGGCCCTGGATGATGGTCTGCATACCGATGACGGCGAACACGCCGATGATAATCCCCAGCGCCGTAAGGATGGAGCGAAACTTGTTGGCGCTGATGGCGCTCACCGACATCTTAATGCTTTCGCGCAGATCCATAGCATTCCTGATGTTGCTATTCGTAGCGCAAGGCGACAATGGGGTCCAAGCGCGATGCTTTCCACGCTGGATACAATCCGGCGAACATGCCCACGCCGCAGGAAAAGCCCAGCCCCAGCACGATGGCGCTGGGCGCAATCGTGGCCTGCAACACCGGCAGACGCCCGAGCAGCATGCCGACCCCAAACCCCAGCCCCAACCCGATGAGGCCGCCCAGCGCGCTGATGACCACCGATTCCACCAGAAATTGCATCATGATATCGGACCGCCGGGCGCCGATCGCCTTGCGGATACCGATCTCCCGCGTCCGCTCCGTCACCGAAACCAGCATGATGTTCATAATGCCGATCCCGCCCACCAGCAGCGACAGCGCCCCGATGCCAAAGGCCACCGCATAAAGCACACGGGTGAGGTTTTTGTACAGATCTTCCAGAATATCCTGTCGGTTGATGGCAAAGTCGTTTTCCTTGTCTGGAGGAACGCGGCGCACGCGCCGGAGGATGCCAATAATCTCCTCCTCCGCTTCTTCCAGACGCGAGGCGTCCACCACCTTCACCAAAATGGTCAAACTGCGCCGCGACCCGTAGAGCTTCTGAAAGATAGTGAGCGGCACCAGGACCACGATGTCGTTGTTGCGTCCCAGCACCTCTCCCTGCTTTTCCAGCACTCCAACCACCGTGAACTTGTAGTCGCCCACGGTGATGCGGCGCCCGATGGGGTCTTGTCGCTCAAACAAACGGCTGGCAACCTCTTGCCCGATCACGCACACCGCATGCCGCCGTTCCACGTCCGTCTCCGTCAGGAAACGGCCGTATTCAGGAAGCACATTTGCCGCGTCCTTGTAGTTCGCTTCGACCGCATAAATAGTGACATTAGATAGCTTTGTGCTACCATATTTGACCGTGCGCCGTGTACCTGTCATCGGGGAGACCACAGAGGCCAGCCGGCAGAACCGTTTCAGCGCGTCAGCCTCCTTGGTGGTGATGTCCTTCCGGTTGCGGTATTTGTAGAACTCCCGACCTGACACCCACGGGAATTTCTGTACATAGAGCAAGTCCGCACCCAAGCCCGCGATCTGCGAGTAGACGGCCTTATTGAGCCCCTGGATAACGGAGACGATCCCGGTGATGGTGGTAACGCCGATGACGATGCCCAGCACGGTCAGAAAGGCGCGCATCTTGTGCGCCCACAGGGCTTGGAGAGCAAGGCGGGTGCTCTCCCATAAGGCGGTGGCAAGCCGAATCATGCGTTCCTCTCAGCACTCCTGCCGCTCAGTTCACCGCTTCATCACGCTCGATCATTCCGTCGCGCAGGCGGACAATGCGGTTGGTATGTTCGGCAATGTACTCCTCGTGGGTGACAAGGATAATGGTGTTGCCCGCCTCATGGAGTTTTTCGAAAATGTCCATGATCTCCTGACCAGTGCGGGTGTCAAGGTTGCCTGTAGGCTCATCGGCAAGGATTAGGGAAGGCCTATTCACCAGGGCGCGCGCGATGGCCACTCGCTGGCGCTGGCCACCCGAGAGTTCATTGGGACGATGATGCATGCGATCAGCCAATCCCACTTTGGCCAGCGCCTCCTCGGCCAGCCGGCGCCGTTTTGCTGCAGGCGTACCGTTGTAGATGAGGGGCAACTCCACGTTGTGCAAGGCATTGGCACGCGGCAGAAGGTTGAAGGTCTGGAACACAAAGCCAATCTCGCGATTGCGAATGGCCGCCAACTGGTCATCGTCCATGGTGCTCACGTTGTGCCCCTTGAAAAGGTAGCGGCCAGAGGTGGGCGTATCCAGACAGCCGAGGATGTTCATCAAGGTCGACTTCCCTGAACCGGACGGTCCCATGATGGCCAGGTACTCATTCTCCTGCACGCGCAGGGACACTCCGCGCAGTGCGTGCACCCGTTCAGCGCCTACCTCGTAGATTTTGACCACGTTCTCAAGCTGGATCAACATCGTTCACCTCAACCGTTCTGCCATGTGGAGAGGCATCGTAGTCGGCCCTACCCAAAGTGGCTCTCAAAGCGGTCACTTTTTCTTTGAGGCGGGCTTGCCTGAACTTACCTTGACTGCCGTGCCGTTCTTGAGCTCCTTGGAAAGGACGCGATAGCTCCCACTCACTACCTGCTCCCCTTCGTTGAGGCCACTGACGATCTCGATATCCGTTTCGCTGCTAATACCTGTGACCACGGGCCGCATCTTTGCTACCCCGTTTTCCACGACAAAGACCACCTGGATCTGCTTGGGAGCTGGTTGCGTCTTCTTGCTTTCTTCGTCTGCCGAGGGGGGTGGGCCAAACCCTTCCATGCTCTCATCTCTGGTGCCGCCCTTCTTGCGTCGCCACGTGGTGCTGCGTGCCTGTGCGATCTGCGTGGTATCCTCAGGGCTGCGCATCGTAATGCACTGAATCGGCACGTAGAGGGCTTGGTCCTTGCTCTTAGTCTCGATCTCCACGGTGGCCGACATACCTGGTCGCAGTTGGGGCACGCGGTCCACAACCGAGACTTTGACCTCAAAGTTGGTAATTTCCTCCTGCGTGCCGCGGCCGCGGGTGATGGCAGTATGGGCAACCTCGCGCACCCTCCCGCGCAACACGGTATCTGGGATGGCGTCCACCTGAATGCGGGCACTCTGCCCCTGCACCACGTCCACCACATCGTTCTCGTCGATCTCGGCCACTACCTCCATCCGCTCCAGGTCAGCCACCTCCATAATCACATCCGCCTGGAACTGCGAACCGAGCGTGATCTCTCCGACCTCCTTGTTCAGCTTGATGACTGTACCGTCAATGGGGGAGGTGATCGTGGTCTTGTCCAGGTTATCCTCAGCTTGGTTCAGGGACGCCTGTGCTTGCTCCACTTCGCTTTCGGCCAGCATGAGCGCCGCCTCAGCTGTCTGCAACTGGGCCAAAGAGGTCAGCTTCTGGGCGTAGAGCTCCTTGGCACGCTCGTACTCCGCGCGGGTCTTGGTCAGATTGGCCCGGGCCGACTTGAGGGTGGAGCGGGCTCTTTCCACGGCAGCCTGGTACTGCTCCTTTTCCAGGCGCACCAGCAGCTGCCCGCGCCTCACCTGCTGCCCCTCACGCACCGGCAACTCCACAATCTTGCCTGCGACGTGGGCCGCGATGTTCACTTTCAGTTCGGGTTGAACCTTGCCTGAACCCGAGACCACCTGGGTGATGGTGCCACGCTTGACCGGCGCCACCGTCACCTCCACAGCCTTCTTCCTTGCCGACTGGCTCCCCAACACCACGGCCGCCACCACCACTGCCACCAGTCCCAGCAGGAACACCACCGTTCTTTTCTTTTTCGTCATGAGCACGTCTCCACCTGTAGGCCACTTGCAGCTAACCCGAGATGAGTCTGAAGACTTGACTGCGCACGAACTGCCCATCGAGGTATATCTCCACCCACCAATCACCGGTGGGGGCCGAGCTTGCCGTGTCGATGAAGAACCAGGTTACCGCAAACCCGGTGTCGGAGGTGAGCTCCTCCCCGTAGCTCCCCTGCAGCTCCCCGTCTGGGTCAAACCACTTCACGCTTACGGCGTGCGTCTTGTACCAGTTACCCCACCTGATCCACAGATACACCGCCTCGTCTACGACGAACGTGGAGGTCACCATAACCGGGTTCGACTGTGTGTCCACCGCCACGCAGGTGACACACTCAATGATGTACGGTGCATCTTTGGCCGGGGAGATTACGCCTCCGCCTTCGCTCTCGATCTTCTCGCACCCCACCGAGGTCAGGAAGGCCAAGAGAACAAGCACTATGGCCCCTCTGTTCCTGGGCGCGGTGAACCTTTGCAGTCGAGTCTCCCGAGTCATGTGCGTCCTCTGGTCGCCTCGGTGCCCAGCGTTCCCATCAGCGCCTCGAGGGTGGCGCGGGCGACCTGGCTATCGTATCTGGTGCCCACCACGATCTGCTTGGCACGCGTGACCGCCACTCGCGCGTCGTTGATCTCCAGCAATGTGCCAGAACCTACGCGGTAGCGCTCCTCGGCAAGGCGAAGGTCTTCTTCCGCCGCCACAAGGTTAGCGCGGTTGATTTCGGCAATCTCCCGCAGGGCTTCGAGGTAGAGAAATGCCTGGTCCACCCGCAGCGCAAGCTGCCGCAGCTTGTCTGCGTGGTCCTCCTGCGCGCTGCGGTACGAGACCGTCTCGCGCTCCA
The DNA here is from genome assembly GCA_034506335.1 of candidate division KSB1 bacterium. Taxonomy (NCBI): domain Bacteria; kingdom Pseudomonadati; species Candidatus Zhuqueibacterota bacterium. The sequence continues at coordinate 22,299 of JAPDPR010000006.1, read as the reverse complement.
CGGCAGCCTTGTCGGCAAATCCCCGGAACAGATTCAAGTCCGCTTGCATGCCCACCGTGAGGTAGTAATCGCGCTTCAGGTCTTTGGAGTAGACCTTGTCGAAAAACTCATTGTCGCGCGAGTAGGTCACGCCGAGGGAGAATGTGGGCAGGTACGCAAGCTTAGCCGCTCGCACTCCGAGGCGCGCTGCCTCCAACGATTGCCGCAGTTGGCGCAGTTCGGGGTTGTTGGCAATGGCCATTTCCAGCACTTGCTCTCTGGTGTGCGGGAAAGGCGTCTCCACGACCTCCACTTCTACCACCGCCAGCTCGGCGTCCGGGTTGCGTCCCATTGCCACGTTTAGATTGCCCCTGGCCATGCGCACCTCGTTTTCTTGCGAGATGACGTTGATCTTTGCCTCACCGACGGTCACTTTGGCCTTGTACACATCGCCCTGGGCCACGGCGCCGAGCTCGAACATGCTCTGGGTGCGCCGCAGCTGCTCTTCGGCCGACTGCAGGGCTTCGCGGTACACCTCCAAGAGCTTCACTGCCTTGAGCAGGGCAAAGTACTTCGTGTACACATCCAGCACCACGGCATCGCGCGCAGCAAGGAAAGCCTGCTCAGCAGCACGTTCCTGGGAGCGCGCCTGCTGCATGAGGTTCAGGCTCCGCCCCCAATCGAAAAGGTTCTGCGCCACCGATAGGCGCGCGTAGTGGCTGTTGCGCTCCACGCCCTTCTGCACGATCTCCCGCTGCTCGTAGATGACCTTGCCGCTCTGCGGGTCATATCCCACGGGAACGTCCATCTTGCGGATGCGGTCTCCCTGGATGAAGCGGCCGGAGGCAAAGCCGGCGTTGACGTGCGGCAGGAGCCCAGACCAGGTGCCCAACACCGTGGCCTCCGCCAGGTCAACCCCCAGCGCCGCCTTGCGCACACTGGCGTTGTTCTCTAACGCCAGGTTGACGCACTCCTCCAGCGACAGGGGTCGCCCCACCGTCTGCGCGCCGACCGTCCCCACTACAAGCAATAACCCAACTAGTACCTGCCACCTCGCCATGATCTTGCTCCTCTAACCCCCGCTGGCTTAAGTGAGTGCGGCAGTAACGGCCGCCGCAGCCACAGCATAGACCAGGTAGAGCGCCACCACACCGGTGGCCGCCTTTTTCGTCGTAAAGCGATAGATGACCGCCATCCCGATGCAGACCAGTACCAGCTCCCACAACGAGAAAACGTCCGTCCGCGCCAGCAACTGGTAGAGAAAGGTGCCCTTCTGCGCCGGGTCCAGAAACGCGGCCAGACTGGTTTGCAAATCGACGGTGCCCCGCGAGAGCATCAGCGGTGTCTTCACTATGGTGGCCAGCACGCCGATCAGCGACGTCCACGTGTACATCGCAAAGATTTTCTTGAAATTGCTCGCCCCGCCCAGGACCACGTTCCCCAAGAAGAGGAGAGCGAGTGTGACCACCACAAGTACCACCACGGTCGCGATGGGGGCCATTACCGGACCAGTGATCTTGCCGATCTTGGCCCCTACCTCCAGCGCCCGATCTGCCTCTTCAGGCGTCATGCCCCGCTTCTCGATGAGCTTGTCGCGCTGCTCCGCCATCCGCTCCTCCATAGCCATCGGAGTGATGAAAATGGCGGCTACCAACGCCGACAACAAGACGAGGACCAGTGGGAAGACCCATGTTGGCCGGCGATCGATCGCCTCGTAGGCTTCCCGCGGACTGACAAAGATGTTCACCAGCGTGCCCAGCAGAGACCCCCCTTTTGCCGTCGACTCTCCTGTTGCCATGACAGACCCTCCATGCGTGGTATCTACTCCTACCAACAGCTCCTCACCCGCAAGCTATTCACGCAAATATACCCCTCCCCCCGGCAAAATATTGCATGCCAGGGCCCTCCCCGACGAGCCAAACCAGAACGTAAGACGAAAAACGGAAACAAAAGTTTCTTTCAAGATGCGGGCCCTTTTGGGGGCGTAGCGGCTGAAAGCACCGCGTCCTTGATAGAGAGCAGGTACTGATAGGCGGCGTCGTGCTCGTTGGGGATCTGTCCGTCAAGTATGGCTTCCTCGATCATCTTCTTCAGGCGACCCACCATCGGTCCCGGGCCAATGCCGCACACGGCCATGATCTCCTCCCCGCGTACCGGGGACTGGAAGGCGCGCATGCGGTCTTTTTCCTCTACTTCGTGCATGCGCTGCACCAGGTAGTCAAAATTGGCCAGATGTGCTTTTACCCGCGCCGGGTTGCCGGAGGTGATGTCCGCCCTGCAGAGGACAAACAGGTCGTCGAGCTCTGGCCCGGCCTGCACGATCAGTCGCCTGATGGCCGAGTCAGTGACCCCTTCATCGGCCAAGTGGATGGGCCGCAGGTGCAAGCGGATGAGCTTCTCTGCGTACTTGGCCACCTCCACGGGTAGACGCAACCGCCGGCAAATTCCCTTGATCATGCGCGCACCGATCTCGTCGTGCCCGTGAAAAGTCCAGCCCACCCCTGGCACAAAGGCCTTGGTCTGAGGCTTGGCCACGTCGTGAAACAGCGCCACAAAGCGGAGGGGAAAGCTATCGCTGACGGCGGCCACATTGTCCAGTACCTTCAAGGTGTGGAGAAACACATCCTTGTGGTGATAACGTCCGATCTGCTCTACCCCCTTCATGGCACTGATCTCCGGCAAGACGAGCGGGAGCAGGGCGGTTTCATCCATCAACTTGAAGCCGATGGAGGGGCGCGGTGCCATGATGATCTTGCGCAGCTCTTCGGTGATGCGCTCCTGAGAGACGATGCTCAGCCGCTCGCGCATGGCAGCGATGCCCGCTTTAGTCTGCTTTTCCAGACGAAAATCCAGCTGCGTGGCGAAGCGGATGGCGCGCATGATGCGCAGCGGGTCATCTTGGAAGGTCTCCTCTGGATCGAGGGGGGTGCGGATGATCCGTTGCCGCAAATCCTCCTGGCCGCCAAAGGGGTCGACAAGCTCCATCCACGAGGCGCGGTTGAGCGACAGAGCCATGGCGTTAATGGTGAAGTCGCGTCGTGCCAAGTCGTCTGCCAAGGAGGCCTTCCGGACAAGTGGTTTACGCGAGGTGGGCTGGTAGCTTTCTGCCCGCGCGGAGACGAATTCCAGCTTGTGGCCGTGCAGCAGGAAAGAGGCGGTGCAGAATTTTTCATAGACCACAAAGCCGCTGCCCCCCAGCCTCTGCAGAGCCAAGCGCGCAAAGCCAGGGCCGTCGCCTACCACGACAAAGTCGATGTCCACGCCGTTGACCCCACGCAGTCGGTCACGGACAAAACCGCCAACTGCATAGACTTGCAAGGCGTTCTGGTCAGCCAACGCTCCTACTTGGGCGAGTATCTCCTCGGTCGTCACGTGATTTCTCAGGAATATCCGGTGCACCAATCAACGAGCCGACTCGGCTTCCTCTGGCCTCGTTTTCTGAGCAGCTGATCCGAGCATTTCCCCCAACACTGCGACTATGTCTGCGACCCGATCTTTCCACTGCTCGATGGGAAAACGCACAAAGGTCCGCTCCCAACCGGGCGGGAATGTGAGCCCAGCCCTTTCCGCCAACAGCTGCTTGAGCCGTTTCCGAAACTCGAGGGTTTGCCTATTGTCGTCAAGCCAGCCGAAATTCACTCGCAACTCCCCATCGGAACACACGGTGAAGATGGATCTCGCGCTGACTCGCTCATACTTCGGATTGAACGACCCTCGAGCGGCACCGCTCCCCCAGGCGATCATCGCCTCTGTTTGGCGGGCGAACTCGAATAACCGCCTTATGCTTTCCTGACCGGCTTCGTCACAACGCCGCTTCACCTCCTCGAAGAACGAAGCCTCGTCCCACCGCCTTCTTGAAGCGGACGCTGATGACTGCCTGATTGTCGCAGCACCGTAAAGCTTCGGCACCAGAATGTCCAGATCCTCGTACCTGTAGAACTCCACCTCACAGGCCAAGAGTCTAAACCTACTATTGGCGTTTATGAAGTCGACCAAGCCCTTGAGTTCGTCGTGAATGCGGTCCATGAGAAAAATAAAGTTGATGCGACCAGAATTCAAGTCGGACTCGAAACGACTCATGGCCATCTTCACTTGCTCTTCATCAAGTCCGAAAAAGTCCGCTACCGTCTCTCGGAATGACATGCCCGAAGTTGCCCTGACCATCTGGTCGATCCTGGTTTCCATCTCCGAGTAATCATCGAAGCTGTTCCAGAGTGCGGCTCCATAGTCAAGAACCTGAGCCACAACCAGCCTCTTATCGGGATTCTTGTAGAGCTTGGTCTCGATGATGTAGAGCGCCCCCTCCTCGTCTACGGCGAGGGCGTCAATGGGCCCACTTGGGGTGGGAAACTCGCGCGCGAACACCAGGAGCTGCATATTCTCCCGGATGTCATCAAGGGGGATCACAGCCGGGTTCTTGCGGATGTACTCTTGCAGGTACTCCTCCTTGACGACTGGTGTTGACACCACCTTTCTTGCGGCCTGCCCTTTTCTTACCACGATGATCGGCATAGTGCCCTCTCGTTACCTTCTAGTCGCTTGGGGAAAATCTACAGCCGCCCTGAGCGGAGAATCGCCACTACAAGCCACACTCCCAGCAGCCCGGCGAAGAGGTAGCCGGCCACACCCAAGACCGACAGACCAAACAGTCGTGGTCCCAGGCCGGCGGTGATGATCATCGAGGAGGCCACGATGAGGGCGGCGATGATCAGGCTGAACGACAGCCGATTTGACGAACGGTCAATCTCGCGGATGAGGTTCTCCAAGCCCTGGTGGTGCAGTTCTGCCCCGAGTCGACCTGCGCTCAGCCGTCGCAGCAGTGTCTCCACATGCCGGGGCACGACAAGGCTCAGTTGGTACAGCTCCCGCATGGTCCGCCCCACCTGGTAGACGAGCCGCCCGGGCTCGAACTGTCGCCACATCAGTTTGCGGGCGTAGGGGCCCACAGCTGCGGCAAAGGAGAAATCCGGGTCCAGCCGTGCCGCAAGATCCTCGTAGGCACCCAAAGTTTTACCCAGAAGCATGAGGTTAGACGGAACGCGGAGCCGGTGGCGCACGAGGAGGGCCACAGCCTCCTCCAAGAGGGCTTTCATGCGCACCTTGCGCAAGGCAAGTCCGTAGTAGCGGTCGATGAACTCGCTAATGTCCAGGCGCAGTGTTCTTTCGTCGCCGCCCGGCGTGACAATCCCCATCTGCGCCATGACCCTGACCACAAGCTCCACGTCGCGGCGGGTTACGCCCAGCAGCAGATCAGCGAACAAGCTCAGCATCTCATCGTCTAAACGCCCCATGATGCCAAAGTCGACAGGGACGATGGCCCCGTCTCGCCGCACCAGGAGATTCCCGGGATGGGGGTCGGCGTGGAAGAAGCCGTCCTCGAAAATCTGTTTCAGTACAAAGTCCGTCCCGCGCCGCACCAATTCCCTTAGGTCCACCCCCATGTGGCGGAGCTTGTCCACCTCTGAGATCTTGACCCCCTCCACATACTCCAAGGTCAGCACGCGGGTGGTAGTGAGGTTCCAAAACACCGCGGGCACATGCACACCCGAGAGCTTGGCACAGTTGCGCGCGAACAACTCCACATTGCGCGCCTCGGCCACAAAGTCCAGCTCCCGCCGCGTGCTTCTGGCCAGCTCCTCCACCATAGCCACAGGGGCGAACTGGCCACTCTCTGGCAGGTGCCGCTCAATGAGCCGCGCCAAGTCCAGCAAGATCTCCATGTCTGCTTCGATGGACTCGGCAATCCCAGGGCGCTGAATTTTGACCACCACCTCGTGGCCATCAGCGGTGCGCGCGCGGTGTACCTGAGCGATGGAGGCCGAAGCCAACGGCTCGCTGTCAAACCACGGAAAGTGCTGCCCTAATGGACCTCGCAGTTCCTGCTGGAGAACCGGCTCCAGAGCGGAAAAAGGCTCCGGCCGCACCTGGTCCTGAAGCAAGGAGAGCTCCGCCACCACGTCGGCAGGCACTAAGAAGGAACGCGTGCTCAACACCTGGCCAAGCTTGACAAAGGTGGGCCCTAGCTCTTCGAGCGCCATCCGGATACGTCTGGCAGTGGACCCGCCTTCGGGCGTTCCCTTGAGACGAAGCAAGCGGCGCCCCACCTGCAAATAGGCACCAAGGTTCAGCCGCTCCACCAGGTCCGCAAACCCATACTTGACCAAGACCACGGCAATCTGCCGATAGCGCTTGAGGTGCCGGTATCGTCGGTGAATCTTGAGCACTACGGACCTCCGCTCGAAAGGAGTAGGCGGCGCTCCTTTTGTCAGCTTCGCCACTCCGCCTGCCGGGTTAATTTAGCAAACAAGCGGGCAAAAATCAACGCGTTTGTCGGTGGCCGATAACCGCTCAAATCGTCTCATTTCGAACACACTGTGTCACCCTATCGCATTTCCGCACACTCCTTTGGCCGAAGGCACTCCACGGTGCGAGCGCCATAAGAAAAGCCTTGTCCCAACATTCACGTTTTCTATAGGTTGAAGCACCTCACGCTCAGCTCCACCTGGCGTTGCGTGGCGGCCCAAGCCTCTCCTCTCCATTCTCCCTGGCACCAGATTTGCCGCCCACACTTGAGCAGCGTTTATGTCGGCCGCTGCAAGCGTGGAGTAGTACATTTGTCCAGGCCCCTAAACTGTTCAAAAAGTGCTTGCTTTTGTGAAATCAATTGCTAATTTTACACGGCGTGGAGTGTGCAAGGGTGGGCATGCAAGCACCTGTGGACCCGCTGGGGGCTCGAACGTATGGAGTGGAGGCTAACGATGGCAGCGAATAGGCTACGGAGCAACGCGCTGGTGGCAGCTGGTCTCCTCCTGCTCTGCTCGGCAGCAGCTTTTGCGCAACAGGGGTCGGTCGGCAACAGGGCTACCGCTGACCCTGCGTACACCGGCTATGCGGCGTGGATCAAACTCACCGTCGTGGGGCCCGATGGTCACAACGCCCTCAACGACAATTTTGCCGGCGCCAAAGTGGAGATCGACCTGAACATCGACGGCGACGACAACGAGACCACCAATCCTGGCGACGTCTACGAAGCCAGCGGCGACGCGGGGGAGCTCGTGTCGGATCCGATCCCAGGCCAGGGTGCTTACGACCAATACTTCTACGTCCGGATCAAGTCAGGGGTAAGCAATCCGTTCCCTGATGGCCTGGGCTACGACACCAACATCCAGCCCCGGGTCAAGTTCGCCGCAAGTGGGTATCTGCGTGTGGGTGGCGTCCCCATTCAGACCGAAACAGGGTTCGTGAAGGCCACCGACGACATCACCCCGCGCATGCGGAAAGTGGAACATTACGACGACGGCACCGGACACACGCCAGGCTCCCCCGGCAATCAGGTGCAGTATGACGGCTACATCGACAAGATCGTCATCGAGTGGAGCGAGCCCATGCGCACCAGCAACACGGCCGCGAGCACGGCGATTTTTGGCGGCCTGGGCTCCACCGTGTCCAGCATCGAAGCACTGGGGGCCTGGAGCGACAACAAACACTTTGTGATATGGACGGTTTCCAACTCCCCCAACTCCGGCATCACGCCCACGTTGTGGTACTACCCTCCGCCCAGCGATGCGGACAAGTTCGCAAATTCTGTTGGTCAGTTTGCTCAGACGCATTCCAAGGCGGTGACCGACCGCTCCGGACCTGCCATTGTCAGCGCCCAGACCAAGCGCGCGACCCGGCGACAAGCATTGGCCAATGCACTTGCCGCCAAACGCATTCAGGTGGTGTTTAGCGAACCGGTGGCCTTCAATTACGTACAGGGCAACGATTTCACCGTGACCATCAACGGGGTCAATAACCCGGTGAGCGCCATCGTTTCGCCCACCGCTGCAAATCCCCCCACGGCTACCTATGAATTTACCCTGACCAACAACTTTATTCATGAGGACGTCACGGGCACCATTTCGTTCACAGGCATCAATCTTGTGCGGGACGTGAGTCCGGACAGCAACTACAATGGCGTAGGGCCCACCAAGACCATTACCGACGGCATCTTTCCCAACATCGTCTCCGTGCGCACCGTCGATGGGCTGTCGCCCACCAATGCCGGAACCAATGGCTGGGGCTACCTGGACTGGGTGGAGGTGACCTTTGACCATGCTCAAAATGGCATGGACCAGAGTCGGCTGAGTACCAGCGGTTTCACCGTGGCGGGCAAAGGGATTCTGACCATTGGGGCCACAGGCACTTGGGCCAACGCCACCACCTTTAGGATTCCGGTGGTCGCAACTTCCCCAAAGGTGCCCAACACAGACTTGGTGCCCACGGTCACCTATGTGAATCCCGGTTCAACAACCGGCCTCCGCAGCGCGGTGAACAACGGCTTTGTGGAAAACCTCTTGTCCACCGACGTTACGCCTTCTTCGGAGAACGCGACGCCGGTGCAGATCCTCGACGGGGCGGGGCCGGCCCTCATCGAAGCCTATACCGCAGGCGGAAATCGGATTCGTCTCACGTTCAGCGAGAAGGTGAACACTGCGGGCTGGCCCACCACCGAAGCTGGCGCCCAAGCGCCGTCGCGTTTCAAATGGTTCGTGGGGATCAGGAACTTTAACGCCGCCGGAACCAAGGTCTTTTTCACCGGGCTGTCTGGCACCAATCAGGATAACGTCATCTACCTCAACAGCACCGGGAGCACGTGGACCAAGACTGACAGCGGTTTTGTCAACTTCTACGGCACCAGCGTGGTCTACGACGTGGCTCCCACCCCCAACGGCAACCTGCAATGGGATGACGACGGCAGCATCGTCGGCTTCTCCGGGACTGGCTCTGATGTCAAGGTGAAGCGAGACAACATCGCCCCCATCCTCTTGGGGCTGTATACACAAGACTTTGACGCCGACGGAAAGTTGGACCATTATCGCTTCGTGTTCGACCCCCTGTCGCCCATTTTCCCCAAGGCATCGTTCAAGGCCGCGAACTGGCGTATCGTGGGCTACGACGGTGCCAAGGGCGGCCTGGCGCTGGACATGAACGTGTACAACCCCTCGCATGCCTATTACAAGCCCACGGCCATTAACTCCTTCGGCGACACGGTGGAGGCTTACATCTCTTTCAATGAGACGACGGCTGGTGGTCCGCCGGCCACCCCATATGGTGGCGATACAGGCGACGTGCCGGACGTAATGGTCGAAACGGGAAAGGGATTCGCGGACTGGGCCGACAATGTGATGGCCGCCCTGGGCGAAGGGCTGTCCCTGGAGAGCGACAAGGCTGGTCCGGCTATCATGAGCGCCCGGACCATCTCCACCACCACCGTGGAGATCCTGATGAGCGAACGAGTGCAAGGGCTCGACCTGACCGACTTTTCCCTCATCATGGGCTTCACCCCGGCGTTGGCATCTGTGAGCCAGCCCAGTAGCGCACGCGTTCTCTTGAATGTGGCCCCCTACTCGCAGTGGGCACCAACCCAGACCGGCACCGTTCGATTGACGAGCCCCAACGTGATTCACGATGACATTACCGGCGAGGACAATGGCAACGTCCAGACCTCTTGGATAGGCGTTATCGACGCCACTGCCAGCCACTTCATCGTCAGCCAGCTTTACAAGGAAGGGAATCAGTTCACCGGTGTACCCTTCGATATTAAGGTCATCGCCAAGGATTCCCATGCCAAGACCGACACGAACTTTACGGTGCCTTTGCTCTTTGCTGCCAACAAGCAGCGGGTCATTTTGCCCACTGGCGTACAACGACTCACCAAGGGTGAGGGGGTGTTCCAGATCGTTTGCCTCGACACCACCTCCAACCTGGTCATTACCGTCTACAAGCTCACCGATCCAGGGGTGAACGGTTCGTCTGAACCTATTGTGGTGCAAGAAGCGGTCATCGACGCCCCGGATAAGCTTACTGTGAAAGATTACAAGGGGGCAGACGGCAGAGGCGACCAGGGCGGCTATGTGACGTTGATCTGGGACTTTTCGAAGAACCATCCGGGCATCGGCACGGTCAATATCATCGACTACTACCAAATCTACCGGGTAGTGGAAAACAAGCTATTCCACTGGGGCACGGTGCAGGCTACCGACCCCCGCCAGACCGAAGCGGACTCGGTGCGCGTCGTGGTACCAACCTACGACAATGTGATCTCGGACTTTTACGTGCAGGCGGTAAAGAATCCGCCTACGTTCACGGGCGCGGCTTCTATAGCGCCAGATGAAGACGCTATCCCTCTGCCGGACGGCTATCTGTTTGCAGTTCCTCCAAAAGATGAACAGGGTCACCCGATAGTAGCCGGGTCTCTGACGACGACGCAGCTCGTGTCGCCACTCACCAAGGGACGCGGTGGTGCCACGGACGACATCCCACCGGCCGCGATCGCCGAAGCGACGATACGCAAGATCAGCAACCAGGTCAAGCTCTTCTGGCCCAAGGTGACTAAAGGTGTGGACGGTTCAGCCGAGCGTTCGCGCATCACCTACCGTGTCTACGCCCACCCGACCAACGCCTACTTCAACGTGGGTGACGAGGGCGCCACTCTGTTGGGCTCGGTGCCGGATACCTTTATAGTGCTCAACATCGAGGGCCTGCGTCGCTTCTACATGGTGGTGGCCATGGACGACAATAACATGTCTGGCCCCTCTAACCGCATTGGCCACTACGGCTTTGTTTTGAACAAGGGGGAGACGCGGAAGTATACGCACCTCTCCCTGCCGCTGATCGACCCGAGCATTACCGACGCCAAGTCCTTGGCCGCAAACATCGGAGGTGTGGCTGCGGTGTACAAGCTGGATCCGAGCACCAACGCCTACACCACCTACTGGCTGGCCGACTTGAACATCGGCACTAACTTCCCCATCACGCCGGGGATGGCCTGCCTGGTCAACTTGAAGGGCGATGCCCCGAGTACTTGGTTCATGGTGGGGTCGGTGCCCTATCCCGGCGCGGTGCGTTTCAACCTCGCCAAGACCAAGACGCGGACCTATAACGAGATTAGCGTGCCGTTGGATCGCTTGACCATAACCAACGCCGCGCAACTGGCGGCCAGCATCGGCGGCGTGGAGGCCCTCTACCGCATCGAGCCGGCCACCAACGCCTTCACCCAGTATTGGCTGCCGACGCCTGGAATAGGCACCAACTTCGCCCTAAGCCCTGGCGAGCCGGTCCTGCTCTTGGTGAACCAGTCTGCACCTAACCAGTGGCCATCCGGAAGCATGACGACCGGCGTATCTGGCGAAGGGCAGACTGCAACAGGTCGCGCGGAATGACCATTGAGGGCACTTGACCCTCACGGGCTTTGCCATGAAAGAATTCCTTAGGGAGGATGGTATGAAAGGCCTGCTGAGCTTCGTGCTGATGCTTCTGGCGGCAGTGACACTTCCTGGCTCTGCCGCGGCGCAGGGGCCCCTCACTGCTATTGTCTACGGACAAGTGTTGAATCCGGACCTGAGCAAACCCGACTCTGCGGACATCCAGTACACGGCCCGCCTGACGAACGACCCACTGGACACGTTAGTGGGGCTCACGCAGAAGGAAGGGATGTGGAGCCTTGCCTTGGCCCTATTTGCCGGTGGTTCAGCCCAATGGAAGGCCGGAGATACACTGTTCATGCGTTTCGAAAACGTGCGCAACGGCCCCTTCAAAGGTGCGGTGACCTATCTCCGCTACGTGACGACAAACGAAGACCTCCAATACGCCGGGCAGTCAGCGCTGCCGGTAGAGCTCATCGAATTCATAGCTAGCGTGGAGCAGGCCGAGGCTGGCCCGCGCGTGCGCTTGACCTGGAAGACCGCGTCCGAGAGCAACAACTTTGGCTTTGAAGTACAGCGGTCCAGGGACAGGGTTTCTTTCCAGACGATAGTATTTATCCCAGGGGCAGGCACCACGCTTAGGCACCAGAATTATGAGTTCGTAGACTCCGATCTTGCCGCTGGAGTATACTACTATCGCTTGAAGCAAATCGACACCGACGGTGCCATCCAGTTCACCGAACCGCAGTGTGTGGAGGTGGCCGCACCACGTAGCTACGCCTTGCGCCAGAATTATCCCAACCCGTTCAACCCATCCACGGAGATAGTGTACCAGCTCAAGGAACAGGGAAAGGTGAAGCTCGTGGTGTACAACGTGTTGGGCGAGGTCGTAGCTACCCTGGTCGATCAGGTGCAGGAGGCCGGCGTCCATCGCGTGACGTTCGACGCGTCCAACTTGCCCACTGGGCTTTTCTTCTACCGCCTGCGGGTGAACGACTTTGACCAGGTGCGGAAGATGGCAGTGCTGAAATAGCCGAAGACTCACAAGGCGCGCGGGCGCACTCAGGGGCAGCGGAGTGCGGCATTGCTCCCGACAATTCCCTGAGGCTTGCCCGCGCGCCCTTCCTCATCCGCGGCAGTTGCCGTCGGGCCTTTCCTTCGCTCGCCCCTGAAACCCCTTGACATTGTCCCTCCATTGCGTTATCTTTTGCACAATCGCGCCTGGTTAGCTCGAGGCGCGATGATGTCGATATTTACCCTTCATCGCTGGCAACAGGAGGAGTATGGCTAAAGGAATAACCCCCCGAGACGAGGACTATGCTCGCTGGTACACCGACGTGATCGCCGCTGCGGAACTCGCAGACTATGCGCCGGTCAAAGGGTGCATGGTCATCCGCCCCAACGGCTATGCCATTTGGGAAAAGATTCAGAGCACCCTTGACCGGATGTTCAAAGAGACCGGCCACGTGAACGCGTACTTTCCCCTTTTCATCCCTGAGAGCTACCTACGGCGAGAGGCCGAGCACGTGGAGGGCTTTGCCCCGGAGTGTGCGGTGGTTACCCACGGTGGTGGCAAGAAGTTGGAGGAGCCACTAGTGGTACGGCCCACTTCGGAGACCATCATCTGGGCCATGTACCGCAATTGGATTCACTCGCACCGGGATCTACCTCTGCTCATCAACCAGTGGGCAAATGTGGTGCGCTGGGAGATGCGTACCCGCCTCTTTCTCCGCACCACGGAGTTCCTCTGGCAAGAAGGCCACACCGCACACGCCACTGAAGAGGAAGCGGAAAAGGAAGCCCTGCTCATCCTCGACCTCTACCGTCGCTTCGCTGAGGACTACATGGCCATCCCTGTGTTCGTGGGCCTCAAAACCGACAAGGAGAAGTTTGCCGGGGCGGTGCGCACCTATTGCATCGAGGCCATGATGCAGGACCGGCGCGCCTTGCAAGCCGGCACCTCGCACAACTTGGGGCAGAACTTTGCCCGGGCCTTTGACGTCACCTACCAAGACGAGGAGGGCAAGCAGCAGTACGTGTGGGCCACCAGCTGGGGCGTTTCCACGCGGCTCATTGGCGCCCTCATCATGTGCCACAGCGACGACAACGGCCTTGTGCTCCCGCCACGGCTCGCGAGCCTGCAGGCGGTGGTAGTTCCTATTTGGACCGGCGACGAGGAGCGCGAGGCGGTTTTAAGCTACGTGCGGCAACTCACCGCCTCCTGGCATGGCCGCGTCACGTTCAAAGTCGACGACCGCGACAACTATCGCCCAGGATGGAAATTCAACGAGTGGGAGCAGCGCGGCGTGCCCATCCGCGTTGAGGTGGGACCGCGGGACATGGCAAACCAGCAGGCTGTGCTGGTCCGGCGCGATACGCGGCAGAAGAAAATGGTTTCCGCCCCCGCATTGCCGGAGGCCATTGTCGAGGAACTGGAACTTATGCAGAAGGACCTCTTCGCGCGCGCCCTCGAGTTCCGCGATCGCCACACGCATGTGGTCACGGACTGGGCCACGCTCTGTCGCATGGTCGAGGATCCCGGCGGCTTCTTCTGGGTCGATTGGTGCGGCGAACGATCTTGTGAAGACCGCCTCCAGGAGGAAACCAAAGCAACCATCCGGCTCATCCCGTTCCAGCACGTGGAGGACCGAGGCCCCTGCCTGCTTTGCGGCCAGCCCTCGCAACACCGGGTGCTGGTAGCCAAGGCGTACTGAGGCCTGCCTGAGACCGCCCATGATGTGACCAGGCTTGAATCCGACGAGCAAAGGAGAACGAGGTGGAGGAAACACTGCTGCGCTTCTTCAGAGGGCTGAGCGACGTCGTGTGGGGTCCTCCGATGCTGGTGCTCCTGGTTGGAACCGGCATCTTCCTCACGTTCCGTCTCCGCGGGTTGCAGTTCCATGGTTTACTTCATTCCCTCTACCTGGCGTTGGTCAAACGCAAAGAAGAAAACGCAACCGAGGGGGACATCTCTCACTTTCAGGCCCTGATGACCGCCTTGGCCGCCACGGTGGGCACCGGGAACATCGCCGGGGTCGCTACCGCTATTGCCGCTGGCGGTCCCGGCGCTCTCTTCTGGATGTGGATAACCGGCTTGTTTGGCATGGCCACCAAGTACTCGGAGGCGGTGCTCGCGGTCAAATATCGCGAGGTGGACGAGTTCGGCACCATGAGCGGCGGCCCCATGTACTACCTGAGCAAGGGCTTGGGCGCCAAGTGGCTGGGTACGCTCTTCGCCGTGTTCGCATCGGTCTCTGCATTTGGCATCGGCAACATCGTCCAATCCAATTCCGTGGCCGAAGCGGTGCGCACCTCTTTCCCGGTAGTCCCATCCTGGCTCGTGGGCTTGGTGATGGCGGTGGCCACCGCTCTGGTGCTGCTGGGCGGCATTAAGAGCATCGGACGGGTGGCAAGCCTCCTGGTGCCGGTGATGATTGTCTTCTACATGCTGGGAGCCACGGTCGTCGTAGTTCTCAACTACAGAGGAGTTCCCACCGTCTTTTCTTTAGTCATGAAAGGTGCTTTCACCGGCACAGCCATGTTAGGTGGATTCATGGGTGCCTCGGTGCGAGAGGCCATTCGCTGGGGAGTGGCGCGTGGCGTCTTCTCCAACGAGTCCGGGCTGGGGAGCGCACCCATTGCCGCAGCCGCCGCTCAGACCCGCAACCCAGTGACCCAGGCCTTGGTCTCTATGACTCAGACATTTATCGACACCATCGTAGTGTGCTCGTTCACGGGCTTTGTGATCATCTCTACTGGCCTGTGGACCAGCGGACTCACCGGCGCGGAACTGACCACCCGCGCGTTCAACCATGGCCTTCCCGGCAACAGCGGCGGCATAATCGTGGCCGTTGGGCTCATCCTCTTCGCCTACTCCACCATCATCGGCTGGAGCTACTACGGCGAAAAGTCCTTGGAATACCTGTTGGGCCCGGCCTCGGTGAAACCCTATCGCGCCCTGTTCTGCGTCATGGTATTTGTTGGCGCGGTGGTTAGCAAGCTGGAATTGGTGTGGTCGTTCGCTGACGTTATGAACGGGCTGATGGCCGTGCCAAACTTGGTGGGTCTGTTGGGACTTTCAAGCGTTGTCGTCAGCGAAACGCAAAAGTACTACTGGAGCGAGCGGCATAGGAGATAGCTTGTCCCCGTGCCGCCATGGGAGGCTGGTATGAGCATTAAAGCCGAGAAGATCGAACTGGAGGTCCCCTCCAAATCGGTGCACATCAGCCATGCCGCCTGCGGCCGTGGCTGCAATCTTATGGACGAGTCGGTCAAGATCGGCGGCTTCCCATCGATCCGAGTGAAGATCCGCCACGGCGAACAGGAAGGGTTCATCAACTTGGACCCGGTGTACGGGAGTTTTGAGCATCAGTGCACCATCGACGTGCCTGAAGGCGGGGTGGTGGAGTTCTTCTGCCCACACTGCGGCATTTCTCTCCAGGGCCAGGAGACCTGCACCGTCTGCTCCTCGCCCACCTTTGTCCTGCATCTGCCGCGCGGGGTCATCGAGGGGTGCCTCAAGAAAGGGTGCTTTGCCCACTCCTTGAAGATCGTCGGCGCGGAGGAGCTCCTCGAGCGCTTGTTCGCCGCCCATACACTGGATGCCTACTTGTGATGGTCTCTGCACCTGACTCGCAGCCCCCGATCCGCGTGGGCTATGTGGCGCTGGTGGGCAAACCCAACGTGGGTAAATCCACGCTGGTCAACGCCCTTTTGCGCTTCAAGCTCTCTATCGTGACCCCAAAACCGCAGACCACCCGCCACCGCATCCTGGGCATCCTCTCCGAGCCGGGATGCCAGATTATCCTCCTGGACACACCCGGTCTGATTCAGCCCCGCTATGCACTGCAGGCGGCGATGGTGCGCGCCGCCGAACGTGCCATGGCGGAGGCGGACGTCATCGTCTGCCTGCTGGACGTGTCGACCCCTCTCCGGGAAGAGGACCTGGAGATGATAAAGCAAGTCCGCGCGGGCAACAAGTCTGTGCTCATCGCATTGAATAAGATCGACTTGGTCGCCAAGGCGACCTTGCTCCCCCTCATTGCTCAGCTGGCCGAGCAGTTCCCCGATGTGGAGATCGTCCCCATCTCTGCGCTCACGCATGACGGCCTGGAGGACCTCAAGTCGGCCATTGTGCAGCGCCTGCCAGAGGGTGTGCCCTTATACCCGGAAGACCAACTTACCGAGCATCCAGAGCGGTTTTTCGTGGCGGAGCTCATTCGGGAAAAGATCTTTGAACGATACGGCGAGGAAATCCCCTACGCCACTACTGTTCAGATCGAAGAGTTCAAGGAGCGAGCAGAAGGGAAGGACTTTATCAGCGCGCGCATCATAGTGGAGCGCCCATCGCAAAAGGCAATTCTCATTGGCAAAGGCGGCCAGGCCCTGAAGGAGCTTGGCAAGGCTGCTCGCCTCGCAATAGAGCAGTTTCTGGGTAGACAAGTCTTTCTCAAGCTTTGGGTGGCGGCACGCGAGAAGTGGCGTTCGGACGAGACACTGCTCCGCGAGTATGGCTACAGATGAGTGTCCAGGCCAAGCACGCCGGCGGTCGCATGTTCCTCCCCTGAACGTAACAGGTGTTCTAAGAAGGTTCTGCTCGGCCATGGGGAAACCCTCACACACCCTTCGTCGCGGCGGTTGCGGGAAAGCCGGCAAGCACTACGGTAGCACCCGTCCAAGCCGTAGGCGGGTGGGCTTTCCCGTTGGACCACCCACTGGCGGGAACGGACCTGCTGCTTTTTTGCGGACCGCTGTCGGCCCCGCGCTCCTCGGCGCCGTGGCCTTATGGTTTGCCTGCGCGCCGAGGGTCCCCACACCACTCCCTCCAACTCCACCCCCAGAAGTCACGATGGAAATCCGCGTGGGGATTGTGCAGAACCAAGCGTCCGTGGACTTTGCCACTGCCGACGCATTCCGCATAGTTGATGCCAGCGGCCGCGTGCTCCTGGACAAAGGCAAACCGCGGTCGGTATGGCGGGCGACTGTCGAGAACGGCCGTCCGGCGTCCCCTGTCTTTCTTCTTGTCGTGCAAACCACCAAGGATCGCGTTGCGGCCGAGCGCCTGCTCGCCGAACTCCGCGCCAAAGGACTGGATGTCGTTCTGGACGTCTTGGGAAAGAAGGTGGAAGTCGCCGGCAAGCTGCTCCGCGATTACCGGAGCTATCGCGTGCGGCTCAATCGCGTGTTTTCGAGCCGCCAGGAAGCGGAAAAGGGACAGAGCGCGGTGAGGGGCACTTGGACGACCATCGTCCAGGAGCCGGGCCAGCCAGAAGGGGTGCTTGTGCTGACTGAGCCTGCGACAGGCCTCACCCTGCGTTCCAAGCTGCCCGTCCGCGTGGAGGGTTCACGCGTGGCCATCAAGGGGGTAGTGGTCGGCAAGGGGTATGTGTACGAGCGGCAGGAGAACCGCCTCTTCCGTGGTGCTATGGTCTTCATGGTGGACCGGTGGGGGAAGGTGACGGCGGTGAATGTCGTGAGTTTGGATGACTACTTACGCAGCGTGGTCCCCTCGGAAATGAGCGGGGAGTTCCCCCTGGAGGCGTTGAAAGCGCAGGCGGTGGCCGCACGCACTATGGTGCTCTACACCATGGGGAGTCGCCACCCCGATGACCCCTTCGAGGTCTGTGCGGATGTGCACTGCCAGGTTTACGGCGGCATAACCGCAGAGAAAGACAGAAGCACCGAGGCTGTGCGCGCCACGGCCGGCGAAGTGCTCACTTACAAGGGGCAGCTGTGCGAGGCGGTCTATTCCAGCCTTTGCGGAGGCCACACTGAAAGCAATGAGCACGTATGGCAAGGTCCAGCCCAGCCCTACCTTCGCGGCGTGGTGGAAACCGAGGAAGGCGCAGCCTATGCCGGGCGTTATGACCTCTCGCGCGAGGAGGTGGTGCGAAGGTGGATCGCCGCTCGCCCTCCGGTATTCTGCAACGTGGGCGAGGAGTCTGTCCCCACCGGCTTTGGTTACGCCAAAGACTCCTTTCGCTGGGACCTCCGCGTGAGCGCGGATGAGCTGCGACGCACGGTGACCTCAGCCACCGGTCAGGACCCTGGCCAGGTGCTCGAGCTTGTCCCTTTGGAACGTGGGGTATCCGGGAGGCTCGTGCGCCTGCAGGTCCGCGGTACCCTCCGCACAGTGACTGTAGCCCGTGAGCTCACCATCCGGAAGGCTCTCGCTGATCCGCCGCTGCGCAGCTCGTGCGTGGTCTTTGACAGGGAGGAGGGCCCTGGGGGCCAGGCCGTGTTCCGCATACGCGGCGCGGGGTCTGGTCACGGCGTGGGGATGTGCCAAACCGGCGCCGCAATGATGGCGCTGCGCCACGGAAAAGACTACCGGCAGATTCTCAACCATTACTTTGCGGGTGCTGACATCACCCGCCTCTACTGAGATGCGCCTGCTCATGATCTTTGTGGATGGCCTCGGCATCGGCCGCTCTGACCCCGCCGCCAATCCCTGCACTGCCGCCGGCCTGCGGTTTTTCAACAACTTCCAGGACCGAGAACGAGCGGAGCCTGTCCCCTTTGACGGGGTCGCGCGCGGGTTGGACGCCACCCTGGGCGTTCCAGGTCTGCCCCAGAGTGCCACCGGGCAGACTGCCCTCCTCACCGGTGTGAATGCCGCACAACTGCTGGGACGCCACCTGAACGGGTTCCCCAATGGGCGCCTCCGCGAGGTCATTGCGCAGCACTCACTGCTCAAGCAGGTGCGGGAGCGCGGATACACGGCCGCCTTTCTCAACGCATTCCGCCCACCCTTCTTTGACTATGACCCGTTTCAAATCATCCGCTATCTTTCCGTAACCACCGTGTGCAATCTGTACGCCGGCCTGCCCTTCTTCGACCTCGACGACCTCCGTGCTCGCCGCTGCGTCTACCAGGACTTTACCAACGAGTCGCTGCGGCGGCGAGGACACGACGTGCCGCTCTTTTCGCCCACGGAGGCCGGCACAATTCTCGCGAGGCAAGCGGCCCAGTATGATTTCTGCCTGTACGAATACTTCCAGACCGACCGCGCAGGACATGCAGGCGACCTGCGGCATGCGACGGCCGTCCTCGCAGCACTGGAAGCTTTTCTGACCGCTGTGCTGAGCGCTTCTGACCTGGCGCAAAGTACGGTGCTGCTCACTAGCGACCACGGGAATATCGAGGACCTCTCAGTCAAGGGGCACACGCGCAATCCGGCAATGACTTTGGTCTGGGGACAGGGCAAGGATCAGCTTGGGCGCTTGGGCTCGATCCAGGAGGTCACCCCGTGGGTGTTGGAGCTTCTGGATAAGGCGCACACGCGCATATCTCTGGCGCAGTGCACAAAAAGCACTTGACACTTCCCATATTATTTGCTATAATTAAACCGGTAGTCAAGCTCCAATCAACTTCCGGGAACGGCCCTGCCGGGGACGGGGCGCGAAATTTACATGAGGTCACTCACATGTTAGTCTCGGTACGAGTTGATCGGGTCACGTTGGACACCGCGACGAGTCGCTTTGTCGTCGTGCTTCGCGACGACGCGCACAATCGCTGGTTGCCAATCGTGGTTGGCTCCACCGAGGCACAGGCCATCGCTCTGCAACTGGAGAAGGTAGAGCCTCCCCGTCCGCTGACCCACGATCTCATGAAGAACCTCCTGGAATCCCTCGACGCGAAGGTGTCGAGAGTTGTGGTCACCGAGCTGCGCGAGAACACGTACTACGCCACCATCGGGCTGCAACTTGACGGCAAGAAACGGGAGATCGACGCGCGTCCCAGCGACGCCATTGCGCTGGCCCTGCGGATGAACGCGCCGATCTTTGTGGCGGAGGAGGTGATGGCCAAGGCGGCCGTGTTTGACCGGCAGGAGGCCAGGGAGCGTGACGTATCGCTCGAGGAGCGCTTGCAGGAACTCACGGCCGAGCTGGAAGGGGCCGTGGCAGAAGAGCGGTACGAAGACGCAGCGCGGCTGCGCGACGAAATACGCAGGCTGAAAGAGAAGCAGGCCGCCTCTAAGTAGCCCCGCTTAATGCACCGGGCGCACGCATCCCTTCGCTGAGCGTCTCGCGGCGCACGGAAGAAGAACAGGGGTACAACAGCTCAAGAAAACCATTAGCCTCGCCCGCATGGAGCGGGGCAAGATGCACATGCACACAACCGGCACTCATATGAGTGCCGTTCGCATTTTTCCTTCCTGACCGCTCTCAGTACACGCACTCCCGCGCCGCATCGGCGTAGGCCTGCAGGTTCTCCACCGGCGCATGGAAAAAGTGGTCACACGTGCTGAGAATATAGCCCCCGCCAGGACCGGCTGCGGCAAAGTTCTTGAGCACCATCTCCCTCACCTTCTCCGGCGTGCCATAGGTGAAACCGTGCGTCTGATTCATCCCCCCGATCATGCACACGTACTGGCCCACGCGCCGCTTTGCCGCCGCCAGGTCCACGTCACCGCCGATTTCGCGCGGCGTCAACGTCTCTATGGCGTCAACGTCCAAGCCCACAATCTTCTCCAAAATGGGCATCATGCCGCCGCAGGTGTGATAGACCACCCGCATCCCCACCGCGTGCAAGGCGCGGTGCACCTCGCGGTCATACGGGGCCACGAAGTGCTCAAAGATGGTGGGCGAGATCACGGTCGTGGAGGCATCGCCGCCGCCGCCCTCGATGAGGTCGTAGGCGCTGCCCTTGTACTGTTCCACAAAGGCCAGTTTCTTGTCGCGGAGGATGCGCAGAAACTCGTGCACCCAGGCCGGGTCGTCGAAGGTGGCCATGATCATCTGCTGCGTCCCGTACCACTGACAGGCATCCTGCCAACAACCGGGCTGCTGGTACGGCAACACGCCCCGCACGATGCCGTCATCCCGCACCCTCTCCCGCCAGGCTGCCACCAGCCCCTTGTCCAGGCGCGGCACCGGCATGTACTTCTCAATCCAGCGAATCTGCTCTGGGTGTTTGAGCGGGTAATCGGCGATCCAGGACGTATACTCGTCCGCCTCGTGCACCGCCACAAAGCTGCCCTCAGGCGTGGTGATGGTGCGGAGCCAGCGCCGGTAGCCAGGCCGCTCCTCCACCACCTCTTCGGTGACGCGCCACTGCGGACTCTCCATGTCCAAGAAGGGCGACACATAGATGGAGGCATCAAGCCCAAAGCGGCGGAAAGCCTCCAAGGCGTCAATGCCGCCGAGGTAGTGGTCAAGGTAGTACTTCATCCAATCGTGCAGCGTGGCAGGCAGGCGGTCAGGCTTGCCACGCGCAAGGGCGGTCAATAGTCGTTCGCGTGAGGTCATGGATGCAGAATCTCCTGGTTTATGCCTGTGGGACTGCGGTCGGCTAAGGCCCAGGCGGTAAGGTAGGCCAGCCTCGTCGCGGCCGTGAAGAGCTCCGGTTCTAAGGTGTCCGGTGTGTCCGACGGCAAGTGCAGGTGCGCATAGCCGTTGGTGGTGGCAAAGTAAAGGTTCGGCACGCCCCGACGATGGAACGGGCCGGCGTCGGCCCCGCCACCTCCGCCGCTTGCTGCACTCAAGAGCCGCGTGTGCAGCCGGTCGTGCTCCTGCACCAAGGCAAAAAGCTCCGGAAAGTCCTTGCCGCCATAGACGCCTATGCTGTCGCCAATGCCGATGCAGTCTAGGTTCAACATGGCAACAGTCTTCGACAAAGGGAAAGGTGGCCGGTTGGCATAGGCCTCTGCGCCGAGCATCCCTTGCTCCTCGCTGGCAAAGAGCACGAATACGACACTTCTGCGTGGTCGGGTTGCCGCCTGGGCAAAGGCCTTGGCCATAGCCATAACCGCGGCGCTGCCTGAGGCATTGTCGTTGGCGCCCGGGTAGTAGACTGTGGGCGACTGCCGACCCACGTGATCCAGGTGCGCACCCACAACCACGCACTCTTTGCTTAGGGCCGGGTCAGCGCCCGGCAAGAAGGCCACCACATTCATCGTGCGCCGCGCCCTATCGTAGCGCGCCTTCACCTCCACCTGCACCCACGCGGGGAGCACGAAGGAGTGGGGCCTGTGCGTAGAGTCGATGCGTGCCTGCAGCTCTGCGAGGGTCACACCCGCCTCCTCAAGCAGCCGATCCGCCACGGGCACATCGATGTGCAGCTGCGGAATGTTTTGCTGGCGCCCTGGCCCGTGCATCACGCTGCCGATGGGCCTCTGCACCGGCTCCACGTT